>NZ_JASCPQ010000053.1:0-36871 GCF_029959305.1 Pseudomonas sp. PS01297 | reverse complement strand
CCCCTGGTTAGGCCCCCGGGTGCCGCGATATTTTTTTATTAAAAAACCCCCGCCCCAACCCCCGCTCCTACGGCTTGTACTAGACCGGCGCCACCACCTTGACCGCCACCGGCGCGCTTTCTTGCACAGGGCTGTGCGCCTTGCACGCCTGGCTCAAGGTCAGGGATTTGGTCTCGGGGGCCCATGCCCATGAGATCAACGCACCAAACGCCAGAATCGCCGCCAGGATGCCAATGGTCGGGCTCATGCCAATCCCCACCACGCTCACCGGCAACAGGAAGGTGCTTACCGCCGAGCCCAAGCGACTGACCGCAGTCGCCAAACCAATACCGCTGGCGCGCACTTCGGTCGGGAAGCTTTCGGCCGGGAACACGCCCACCAGGTTGCTCACGGCTGACAGCACCAGGGTGAAGATGCCAAATGCCAGCACCATCAAAAACGCCGCGCTGCTGGGCAGGATCGCGAGGATCAACAACGCCACCGCCAAAATGATGAACGAGTTGATCAGGAAGCCCCGACGCGAGAATTTCACCGTGCACCAGATGCCGATCAATGCGCCGACAATCAGCAGCAGGTTGAGCATCAGTTCAGTGCCAAAGCCTTCAGCCAGGCCCATGGTTTTGAGGATGGACGGCAGGAAGGTGTAGATCGCAAAGTACGGCATCACGATGCACACGAAGAACAGGCAGTTAAACGCGGTGCGTTTGCGGTATTCGCGGCTGAACAGCACGGCATAACCCGAGCGGGTTTCGCCGGACGGGACTTCATCCAGCTCGACGTTGTCACCCAGATGCTTTTTGACGATGGCCCGCGCCTCGGCAATGCGCCCCTGATTGACCAACCAGCGCGGCGACTCCGGGGTGCCGATGCGGGCGATCAGAATCAAACCCGCCGGGATCGCCGAGGACGCCAGCATCCAGCGCCAGGCGTCATCGCCCAAACCGAGCATGGCGGTGCCCACAAAGGTGGCCGCCACGTAGCCAAAGGTCCAGATCACGCTGAACGAACCAAGCATCACGCCGCGATGTTTTTTGGGGGCAAACTCGGCCAGCATGGCGTGACCCACACTGAAGTCACCGCCCAGGCCGATGCCGATCAAAACCCGGCACAAAAACAGCCCCATCGCCGTTTCGGCGTAGAACTGCATGACCGACGCCACGGTGATCAGCACAAAGCTGACCAGGAAAATCTTCTGCCGACCGACCTTGTCGGAAATCCAGCCAAAGAACAGGCTGCCGAGAAACAGCCCGATCAGCGCTGAAGCACCGATCAACCCCTGCCAGAACGCATCCAGATGCATCTGTGGGCTGATCAAGGTGAAAGCGATGCCAATCAAACCCAGAATGTAGCCGTCTGTGAAGTGGGCGCCAAAGGTCAGCCCGGCGATTTTAAGGTGAAAGCGCCCGATGGGCAGGTCGTCGATTTTTACAGGTTGAGCGGACATGTTCGTCTCCAATTTTTTTTATTGACGGAGAAACCGATTGCTCTAGCTTTTCTTTGAATGGGTGTGGGAGCGGGCTTGCACGTGAAAACGACAGATCGCCTTCGCGAGCAAGCTCCCTCCTACAGAGGTATTACCGGGCTCAAAGACCGCCCATTAACAGGTACTTCAGTTCCAGGTAATCATCCAGGCCGTATTTGGACCCTTCACGGCCCAGGCCCGACTCCTTGATACCGCCAAACGGTGCCACTTCGGTAGAGATAATCCCTTCGTTGATCCCGACCATACCGGCTTCCAGCCCTTCGGCCATGCGCCACACCCGGCCAATGTCACGGCTATAGAAGTAAGCCGAGAGCCCGAACGGTGTGTCGTTGGCCAGCGCCAGCACTTGGGCTTCATCCTTGAAGCGAAAGCACGCCGCCACGGGGCCGAAGGTTTCTTCCTGGGCGATCAGCATGTCGTTGCTGGCCTCCGTCAGAATGGTCGGCTCAAAAAAGGTCCCGCCGAGGGCGTGGCGACGACCGCCGCACAACACCTTGGCGCCCTTCTCGACGGCATCACCGACATGGGCCTCGACTTTGGCCAACGCTTGCGCATTGATCAGCGGGCCTTGCTCAGTGTCACCTTGCAGGGCATCGCCGACGCGCATGGCCGCAACGGCTTCGGCCAACTTGGCGGTGAAAGCGTCGTACACGCCGTCTTGAATAAAGAAGCGGTTAACACAGACGCAGGTTTGCCCGGTGTTACGGAATTTGGAAGCCATGGCGCCTTTGACGGCTGCGTCCAGATCGGCATCGTCAAACACGATAAACGGCGCATTGCCGCCCAGTTCCAGCGAGACTTTTTTCAGCGTGTCTGCCGCTTGGCGCATCAGCAGTTTGCCGGTGCGGGTGGAGCCGGTGAACGACAGTTTGCGCACAATGCTGGACGCTTGCAGCGCCCCGCCGATGGCCACGGCGTCCCCTGAAACGATGTTGAACACACCGGCCGGGATCCCCGCCTGTTCCGCCAGTACGGCCAGGGCAAAAGCCGACAGCGGGGTTTCTTCCGACGGCTTGAGGATCATGGTGCAACCGGCTGCCAGCGCCGGGCCGACCTTGCGGGTGACCATCGCTAGCGGGAAATTCCACGGCGTGATGGCCGCCACCACACCAATGGCCTCCTTGACCACAATGATCCGCGCATCAGCCTTGTGGCTCGGGATCACATCGCCATACGCGCGCTTGGCTTCTTCGGCAAACCACTCCAGAAAGCTTGCGGCATACACCACTTCGCCCATGGCCTCAGCCAGCGGCTTGCCTTGTTCGCGGCTGAGCAGAGTGGCCAGGTCCTTCTGGTTGCTCAACATCAGTTCGCCCCAGCGCTTGAGACGCTGGCTGCGCTCTTTGGCGGTCAGCTTGCGCCAGGCCGGCAAGGCGCCATTGGCCGCATCAATGGCCAGTTCGGTTTCTTCAGCGCCAGCCTTTTGCACGTTGGCGACCAACTCGCCCGTGGCCGGGTTGAGCACCGGGTAAGTCGGGCCACCGCTGGACCATTGACCATCGATGAAATTGCCGTGACGGATCAGCGCGCTCATGCCACCGCCTCCGTCAGGGTGAAACGTTCGTGGGCCGGGCGAGCCGAGCGCAGGATGCGTTTACCGGCGGTGTAATCATTGATCACGTCGCACGGGGTGTAATTGCGCTCCAGTTCGTACAGTTCATCGGCATCGAGCTGGGTGTCCAGTGCAGCCAGGGCGCTGTCGAACTGCGCCGTGGTGTCAGCCCCCACCAGCATGCAATCAACGCCCGGATGGTTGGCGACCCACGCCTGGGCGATTTGGGCATTGGACACACCCCGGGCACGCGCTACACGCTGCACCGAATGGGCGATTTGCCAAGATGCCTCATCGCTGTACATCTGTTGCGTAAAGAAGTCGGTCTGGTTGCGCGTCGATTGCGCATCGCCGGTCAACAGGCCACGGGCCAGCGGGCTGAACACCGAGACGCCAAGGCCCTGATCACGGCAGAACGGGATCATCTCGCGCTCTTCTTCGCGGTAGGCGCAGTTCAATTGCAACTGCATGTTGATCGGTTTGACCCAACCGTTGCGCTCACAGGCCATGAGGATCTTCGCCAACTGCCCGGTGAGCATGGTCGAGACGCCGATGTAGCGGGCTTTGCCGGAGCGCACGATGTCGTTCATGGCGCTCATGGTTTCTTCAACCGGGGTGTTCACATCGAAGTAATGCAGCATGAACACGTCAACGTAATCCATGTTCAGACGCTTAAGGGAGGCGTCGATGCTGTCCATGATGTGCTTGCGCGAATGGCCGCTGGCATTGATCCCGGTGCGGGTGCCGTAACCCACCTTGGTGGTGATAACCAGGTCTTCACGACGGGCCAGGCGCTTGACGATACGGCCGACCACTTCTTCACCCACGCCAGCCGAGTAAAAGTCCGCCAGATCGATGAAGTTGACCCCGTTATCCAAGGCGTGCGCGACAATCGGCTCGCTTTGCTTTTCATCGAAAATCCACGGCTTCCAGTCCGGGGTGCCCATGTTCATGGTGCCCAGGCACAGGCGGGAGACTTCAAGGCCGGAGTTGCCCAAACGAATGTATTGCATGGCGCAGACCTCAGGCTTTTGGCGTGTAGAAAGGGTTGGAAATGTGCTCGACCACGTCCGCCAGTTGCGAGGTGTACGGCAGGCCGGTCAGCGCTGCACGAATCGCCGTGCGGCAAGCGTTGTAGTTGTTCAGGTACACCGCATCCAGGTCATCACACGCCGGGTTGACCCAGTTGGCGGTGACGATGGCCCACTCGTCTTCAGCTTCCGGCGGCAAGGTGCCGTCCAGCAGCGCTTCGAGAACCGCCTTGGCGATCCCGGCCTGGGACGCGCCCCACGTCGCGTTGCCATGCAGGTCGCTGCTGATCTCGGCTTTGTTGACGTACAGGGTCATCGGCTTGACCGGGATGTTGGGTTGCGCAATCACCATGAACGGGCAGTGCCCTTGGCTCGGCGACGCCAGGCTGTTGGCGAATGCCTGACCCGCCGGGCCGTTGCGCGGCCCGATCAAAATGTTGATGTGCGCGGCGTTCACGCCAGGGCCTTCGAAACCTTCACCGATGTACAGGTCGAGTGCTTTCATGAGTCATTACTCTTTGGACGATGCGTTATTGTTGGGATCAGTCGTGCAGGCCGGTCGGACGACAGGCAAGGCGAACAGGGACAGTCAAAGAGCGCAGCGCAGGGCTGGCGAGAAGGGATTCAGTCATGGTTGCAGCGCTCTTTTTTGTTGTGGTTGAGCTGTTGCTGCAATTTTTAGCACTGGCGCAGGCGCGGGCTGTAACCATTAAAAGTCATGGGGGTATGCGTTTAGGTCATAGCCTGCTGGCCATGGAATGCAGGAAGGAAGGCGGGGGATGAAAGAGGATAAAAATGGGTAGGAGCGAGCGATCTTTTAAAGATCAAAAGATCGCGAGGCAAGCTCGCTCCTACAGTCGGGATTACAGCGAAATGCCGGCTGCCTTGGCCCGCGCTGCGTGCAGTTTTTTGTAGCTGTCGATCAGGCGTAAGTGCCGGTCCAGACCTTCCAGCTTCATGCTGGTCGGGGTCAGACCATAGAAGCGCACGCTGCCGTCAGCCGAACCGATGGCGGCGTCCATGCGCTCGTTGCCGAACATGCGACGGAAGTTGACCTCATAATCTTCCAGCTCCAGATCTTCGTCCAGGTACATCTCCAGCACCGCATTCACGGCCTGGTAGAACAAGCCACGCTCAACGGTGTTGTCGTTGTACTGCAAGAACATTTCGACCGCCTCTTTCGCCTCTTCATGTTGCTGCAAGGCGAGGTAGATCAGCAGTTTCAACTCCAGAATGGTCAGCTGACCCCACGCGGTGTTGTCGTCGAACTCGATGCCGATCAAGGTGGTGATGTCGGTGTAATCGTCCAGCTCACTTTCCACCAGACGCTCAACCAGATCTTTGAGCGCCGCCTCATCCAGACTGTGCAGGTTGAGGATGTCTTCGCGGAAGAACAGCGCCTTGTTGGTGTTGTCCCAGATCAGGTCATCCACCGGGTAAATCTCGGAGTAATCCGGCACCAGAATGCGGCACGCCTTGGCGCCGAGGTGCTCGTAGACCGCCATGTAGACTTCTTTGCCCATGCCTTCGAGAATCCCGAACAGGGTCGCGGCCTCGTCGGCATTGGCGTTTTCGCCCTGGCTGGTGAAGTCCCACTCGACAAATTCGTACTCCGCCTTGGCACTGAAGAAACGCCACGACACCACACCGCTGGAGTCAATAAAGTGCTCGACGAAGTTGTTCGGCTCGGTCACCGCGTGGCCCGCAAAGGTAGGCTGCGGCAAATCGTTGAGGCCTTCAAAACTGCGGCCTTGCAGCAGCTCGGTGAGGCTACGTTCCAGTGCCACTTCAAGGCTTGGGTGAGCGCCAAACGAGGCGAACACACCGCCGGTGCGCGGGTTCATCAGGGTTACGCACATCACCGGGAACTCACCGCCCAACGACGCATCCTTCACCAATACCGGAAAGCCCTGCTCTTCCAGCGCCTGAATGCCCGCCAGAATGCCCGGATATTTCGCCAGCACCTCGGCCGGTACATCCGGCAGCGCGAACTCGCCTTCGATGATTTCGCGTTTGACGGCCCGCTCAAAAATCTCCGACAAGCACTGCACTTGCGCTTCAGCCAGGGTGTTACCGGCACTCATGCCGTTGCTGAGGTAGAGGTTTTCGATCAAGTTGGACGGGAAATACACCACCTGGCCGTCCGACTGACGCACAAACGGCAGTGAGCAAATGCCGCGCTCTTCATTGCCGGAGTTGGTGTCGATCAGGTGTGAACCGCGCAACTCGCCATCGCGGTTGTAGATTTTGCGGCAGTAGGCGTCGAGGATCTCAGCGGGCAGCTCATCTTTGCGGCCCGGCTTGAACCAGCGCTCTTCCGGGTAATGCACAAACGGCGCATTGGCGATCTCTTCGCCCCAGAACTGATCGTTGTAGAAGAAGTTGCAGTTAAGCCGCTCGATAAACTCGCCCAGCGCCGAGGCCAACGCGCCCTCTTTGGTCGCGCCCTTGCCGTTGGTGAAACACATCGGCGATTGCGCATCGCGAATATGCAGCGACCAGACATTCGGCACGATATTGCGCCACGACGCGATTTCGATCTTCATGCCCAAGTCGGCCAAAATGCCCGACATATTGGCGATGGTCTGCTCCAGCGGCAGGTCCTTGCCCGCGATAAACGTGCCACCGGAAGCTGCGGAGCTGGACGCTGGCATCAACAACGCCTGAGCATCGGCGTCGAGGTTTTCGACCTCTTCAATCACAAACTCAGGCCCGGCCTGCACCACCTTCTTCACCGTGCAGCGGTCGATAGAGCGCAAAATGCCTTGGCGATCCTTCTCGGAAATATCGGCGGGCAACTCGACCTGAATCTTGAAAATCTGGTTGTAGCGGTTTTCCGGGTCAACAATATTGTTCTGCGACAGGCGAATATTCTCGGTAGGAATATTGCGCGTCTGGCAGTACAGCTTCACAAAATAAGCCGCGCACAGCGCCGACGACGCCAGAAAATAATCGAATGGACCCGGCGCCGAACCATCGCCCTTGTAGCGGATAGGTTGATCGGCCACCACCGTGAAATCATCGAACTTGGCTTCAAGTCGAAGGTTGTCGAGAAAGTTGACCTTAATTTCCATGAGGGAATTACCAGAATAACGGGCTAAAAAATATGGGCGCCATTATCCGATTTTTCAGCAGGAAGTCCCGCCCTTTTCCCAAATGCCTGCCAGGCCACCGTTTTGTAGGGCGAGCTGACGTTGTGAAGTTTTGAGCTTAAAGGTCAGGGGAAGTGACGCGCCTGCTGCACTCAGGCGCGTGCTGCTTAGTGCGTCGTTAAACCGTCCAGCGATTTGTCGACATACGCTTTCCAGCTCCACCAAATGCATGGCCGACAACACCAAATGGCGCGGGTGCCCGCTCAAGCCATTCCCCGCCTCACTCGCCGAAGCACCCGCGCAGCGCAACAAGTCTGACGCTTGGGCCAAAGCCGCTTCTAAATTGACGCTGTCCGGGATGGCATACGTGGCCTGATCCACGTGCCGTGGAGGCTTATGGTTGAGCAGGTAGTAATCGAGGGCGCGATCCGTGGCGGCACGGTCTAACGACAATGCATCGCACTGAGCAGCATCTTGCAGGGTGGGAATGGGTGGATCAGGGACTAGCTTTTTCATAGATACAACTCCGTGTTTGCTAAAGGAGCTGTCACTTCTCGCTACTAAACGAATGGGTGGCAGCCATGCGCAGGTTAGTAGACCGGAGTACACGGAACCCGGCGCGCTTCGAGAGCGCCCTACGCACGGCCACCATAAAACCGAAGCCGAAAAAAAGCGCCTCTTTAAGGTGGCGCTTTGCGCCGTGTACTAAACCGGGCTACTAAACCCGACCGCTGATTTTCAGCGATGGGCCGAGACTATTCCCCGAACTGCACAGGCACAAGCGAACGGAAGTTTCTAGGATGTTTCACCGGATTGAAAGGGAAGCGTCGTACGAAACGGCTGATTTTGTATCTCTAAACTGTGATTACTCAGAGCCTGCCAAGCACAACAAAACAGCGGGTGACTCATCTGATGCTCGGGACTGTGCACCCTGACTCCTGTTGGGCAACAAGCTTGCGCTTAAATCAAAAAAGTGTGATTTGGATCTGGGTAAAGCCCGTAACAAATCACTGGGTTGAGCCTAGGACGTTTATTGCGATTCCTTTCGTCCCGCGATGACGGAATAAAGTCCTGACAATGATCTAGTTCAAAAAAGTAAATACCCAAGAACTCACAGCAAACCAGTTGCCAAAAAACACGAAACAAGTGACTTATCAGAGGAAAAAAAATGGCAAACGAACGCGTGACTAGTGTCTGGGATGTGTTGGTTGATTCACCGGAAGAAGCCGAGAACCTACGTGTCCGCTCTCAACTGATGCGGGCTATCAAGCAGGTTGTTAACGATTGGGATATTTCGCAAAAAGAAGCGGCCCAGCGACTGCATATCACTCAGCCAAGGTTGAATGATTTACTGAAAGGGAAAATTGATAAATTTTCTCTGGATGCTCTGGTGAACATGTTAGCCAGCGCAAATCTGAAAATTGAAATTCACGTAAGCCACAGGGCGGCCTGATTTCATGCGGTGGTATTTAGCGTATTTGGTCAGATTTATTAAAAACTTTGTATACACCTGACGAGGGCAACTTCATGGCTTCTCCAGTGCTGTCATTCCGTGTTGAAGAAACGCTGGTGAAACAGCTTGATCAGCTGTCTGAAGCTACGGATCGCGACCGCCAGTACCACCTTAAGCGCGCGTTGGCCCGTTACATTGAGGCCGAGTTCTGGCACATCAAAGCCATTGCCGAAGGCATAGCCGACGCCGACGCAGGCAAATTGACCGATCTCAGCACCATCAAAGCCAAGTGGATGGACCGAGCCAAACATCGCACTGACAGACAAAGCGAGCAGTGATCTTGACTCAATTCACGAATATTACGAGTCACGCTTAGGCGCTGCTGCAGCGGATGCCGTGCTTGGCCAGATCATCGAAACACTGGAGCAACTGCAAACGTTCACCGGCCTCGGGCGCCCTTCACAGACGCCCGATGTTCGGGAGCTGATTCTGGGCAAATTCCCGTTTATTGCGCCGTACCGGCTGATGAATAGCGAGGTGCAGGTATTGCGTATTCTTCATCAGAGGACTGAGCGGCTAGATGATTGGTGAGGCTGCTACGGCCTTGGAAAGATTAAAAATCAAAAAAGCCAGGTTGACTGGAACAAGTGAACGGATATTTCCAAGATGTTTCGCCAGATTGAAAGGGAAGCGTCGTACGAAACGGCTGATTGTGTGCCTGTAAGCTACAGCGGGTAAATCTTGGTGAGGTGCAGATGCTGCCGACTCGTCATCAGAGATAAAACCGGCCTGAACTTGGGTGTACTGTGGACCTGGAACTTATAAAGACTAATCTCTTGGGCTGGCTTAAAGCCATAACGTCGCAGGCTAAGTGCGCTTCAGCAGGGCAGACACAGCAGCACATCGCTGTAGTTGACATCTGCAAAATCTATGGCAAGATCCACGCACTACTCAGCCCCGTACGCAGCGATTCAGTTTGCTGGCCGTTGGGGCGAAAAAACCGACTTAGCGTCGGTTTTTTCGTTTTTAAGGGCTGACTATCTTGAGAACTGCGTGCTTTGTCGACGGTTACAACCTGTTTTATGGCCTGCTTGCAGGCACAGAGTACAAGTGGCTCGATCTTCCAGCACTGTTGGCACACATTCTGCGCATTGAAAATCCTGACAACGTATTGGCCACTGTCAGCTTTTTCACTTCCGGTGTGAAACCCTCTCTTGCCAGTCGCGGCATCCTCTCAAAAGAAGCCCAAGACAGTTATTTGCGTGCCTTGATCGCACGCGGGGTGAGCGTAACTTACGGACGTCACCAATTAGAATCTGGCAAGGCTCCACGTTTCGTCCACAAGAACACACCAGCATCCAGACTTGATCAGGTCGCTATCTGGAAACTTGAAGAGAAACAAACAGACGTTCATATCGCTATCAGTATGTACAGACTTGCAACTCGCCAAGCGGGCTTGATGCCACATGAGCGAATCCAGCAGCTTGTGTTGGTTTCTGCAGACACCGATATGACCCCTGCCTTGCAAGCGCTGCGAGAAGACTTCCCAGACCTGCGAATAGGGGTGATTTTACCGCACCGTGAAGGTATCAAGCGGACAGCACCGGGTTCTCTCAAGGCCTATTCGCACTGGATGCGCCACCTCGTGACCACGCAAGAACTTGCCAACCATCAATTTCCCACTCGTGTGCCGACGCTCAAAAAACCAGCCATTAAACCTGCGTATTGGTAATTTTTTGGGGCGTTGAGAACAGCCTGCTCGATGAACGAACTGGACTAACCCGCAGGCGGCTTTTCCATAATGATGGTGCGCTCAGCCCCATAAAATTCGTCCCGGATTGTTTGATAACCCAACGCCGCATAAAAGCTCTGCGCTGAAATCGACGATGGCACTCGCAATGCGCCAACACCAGCGCTGACAGCAGTCGCGTGAATGACATCCATCAACAATCGGCCGATACCTCTCCCTTGGTGGGCAGGATCAACGAAAACACTTCTAACTACATTACCGTCGAGGCTTGCAGTGCCGGCAATAGTCTCGCCCAGCAAGGCCACGAAAACCTTGCGCTTGCCGAGCAGTGCGCTGACAGCTTCAGGGGCAAAGCTGCGCTCAACTTGGGCAATGATGTCAGGCGAATAATCCTGTGAATTTGTACCACGCAGAGCGGCGATTACAACACGGCTTATCGCCGCTGAATCGTCCAGGGTTGCGGAGCGAATCTGACAGTCCATTTGGAAACCTCGATCGTTAACGATCCAGCTTAGCTCAAGGCAATGCGCCTTCACCAACTGCTAACCCTTTAACCTTTTTCCAGACGCCAGAAACCACAAACCCCCGACTTTCTCTTCGAAAATCAGGGGTCTGTGTTTACTTAATATGGCGGTGAAGGAGAGATTCGAACTCTCGATACAATTTCTTGTATACACACTTTCCAGGCGTGCTCCTTAAGCCACTCGGACACTTCACCGTATCTCTTCAAACATGTTCTGTCTGTCGAGGCGCGCTAATGTAGTCGAAAGCTTTCGATATGACAAATGTTTTTTTCAGAATTTTCATGCGCTTACGGGGTTTGCTGGTTTTTTGGCATGACCGGACCCGGCGATTCTGCCATTTTCAAGCCTTGGCACCGCAGCGCCGGCACGCTGAAGCTCAGGCACGCTGGCGTCTATATAGAAGGTGCCGGGCTTTTGGCTGACTGGTCAGTCAGTCACGGCGCTTTACCTGCGCCGTGGGGCTGGGTAACGTCTGACTCACTTAAATACAAGGAATTGCGCCATGAGTGACTTGATTGCTTATCACCTGGAAGACGGTATCGCGACGCTGACGCTGAGCAATGGCAAGGTGAATGCTATTTCTCCGCAGGTGATCACTGCCTTTAACGCGGCTCTGGACCAGGCTGAGTTGGATCGTGCAGTGGTGATTATCACTGGCCAGCCAGGGATTCTGTCGGGCGGTTATGACTTGAAGGTGATGACGTCCGGTCCTGAGCAGGCGATTGAGTTGGTCAGGCAGGGGTCGACGTTGGCGCGTCGCTTGTTGGCGCACCCGTTCCCGGTGGTGGTTGCGTGCCCGGGCCATGCGGTGGCCAAAGGCGCATTCTTGCTGCTGTCGGTGGATTACCGGGTTGGCGTCGAAGGCCCGTTCAGTATTGGCCTGAACGAGGTGCAAATCGGCATGACCATGCACCACGCTGGTATCGAGCTGGCCCGCGACCGCTTGCGCAAGTCGGCTTTCCATCGCTCGGTGATCAACGGTGAGATATTTAACCCGATCTCCGCAGTCGATGCCGGCTTCCTGGACCAGGTGGTCAAGCCTGAAGAACTGCACGCCACGGCGCTCGAAGTGGCTCGCCAGTTGAAGAAGATCAATATGAAGGCGCACAAAAACACCAAACTTAAAGTGCGCAAAGAACTCCTGGAAACACTCGACAAGGCAATCGAGCTGGATCAACACCACGCGCTCTGACCTTATCGCTTGATCGGCATCCCGATTGCACGGAGCAGTCGAGATGCCTCCCTCCCCAGCGCCCCACCGCAGTAGCGTCAGCACCTCTGGCTGGCACTTATCAGCCTTTGTTGAAACATATGCTTAAACATCAGCAATCTCCTGCGTGTATCGGGGTAATTGCCGTTTACAGTGCACGTCCGTACACTGCGCCACCTTTTGTTTTGATGAGCCTGTAAATGCTACTTTCGTTTCGCATGGTGTTGATGAGTGTGCATTTTGTGGTTGCGGGTGTTCTCGGCGTGCTGCTGGGCATGTGCCGCCCTTTCAATCCTGATAACAGTCGGCTGTGCGCGCGGCTGTATGCGTGGCCTTCAAAATGGATTTTGGGCTACAAGCTCAAGACTGAAGTCGGCCCGCTGATGGACAAGCCACAAAGCTGCGTGGTCATCGCCAATCATCAATCCAACTACGATCTGTTTGTGTTCGGCAACGTCGTGCCGCGCCGAACGGTGTGCATTGGTAAAAAGAGCCTGAAATGGGTACCGCTGTTCGGCCAGTTGTTCTGGTTGGCGGGTAATGTGCTGATCGACCGGGGCAACGCGCAAAAAGCACGCAAATCAATGCTGACCACGACACGCACCTTGCAGGAAAAAGACACGTCGATCTGGGTCTTCCCGGAAGGCACGCGCAACCTGGGCAAGTCGTTGCTGCCGTTCAAAAAGGGCGCATTCCAAATGGCTATTACTGCCGGAGTGCCAATTGTGCCGGTGTGTGTCAGTACGTACAGCCAGCACCTCAAGCTCAACCGCTGGCACAGTGCCGATATTCTGATCCGCTCCTTGCCTGCCATTCCTACGGCGGGTTTGACCCAAGATGACCTGCCACGGCTGATGGAGCAGTGCCGCGAGCAGATGCTCGCCTGCATCGAGGCCATGGATCGCGAGCTGCTGGCTCAGCATAAGCTGCCTCAGCCTGCACTCCCCGCCCGCAAAACAACGGCGTCTAACCCGAACGTCTGAACGTTTGTCACGTCAAAGTGGTTGATTGCACGCTAAGCTGCACCTTCGTGCCATAACCCTTTGATGAAGAAGCGATTAGAACTATGGGGAGAGTTGTTGCTGCTGCGGTGTACAGCGAAGGCAAAAAGGTCACCGATATTACGCTGGACGAAGGGAGCGACTGGGCTGCAAAGCCCGGCCACTTCGTCTGGATCGGCCTGGAGCAGCCCAACGCACAAGAGCTGAGCAATTTGCAGCGCCAGTTCAATCTGCATGAACTGGCCATCGAAGACGCCTTGGAGCAACACAGCCGGCCAAAGCTCGAAACCTTTGGCGACGCACTGTTTATCGTCACGTACTCGCCGATTCGCCATGAAGGCAAATTAGAGTTCGTTGAAACGCATATCTTTGCCGGCAATGGCTACATCATTACCAGCCGCAATGGCCATTCCGCCTCTTACCGCTCTGTGCGCCAACGCTGCGAGGCCCGCCCGCTGCTGCTGGAGCACGGCGAAGACTTTGTGCTGTATGCCTTACTGGACTTTGTGACCGAGAGCTATCAGCCCGTCAGTGAAGCCATTCACGCCGAGATCGAGCAGTTGGAGCGCACGATCATGGGCAATACGCTGAATGAAGCCGACATCGTCAAACTTCATGATTTGCGCCGTGATGTGCTGCGATTGCGGCGCTATGTGGCGCCCATGGTTGAAGTCAGCGAAGAACTTCAGCGCCTCGACTTCCCGTTTATCGACAAGAACATGCGCCCGTATTTTCGCGACGTGCAAATTCATGTCACCCGGCAAATGGAAGACCTGACCACCCTGCGCGACATCGCCAGCCAAACCATTGAGATCGTGGTGCTGCTGGAGTCGTCACGGCAAAGCATCGTGCAGCGCAAATTCGCCGCCTGGGCAGCCATCCTGGCGTTCCCTACGGCGGTGGCGGGCATTTACGGGATGAACTTCCAAAACATGCCGGAACTGACCTGGCATTACGGCTATTTCGGCGTGCTGGGGTTTATTGCGGTGGGCGTGACGGGGCTATGGACAAGCTTCAAGCGTTCGGGCTGGTTGTAGAAATCGAAAAAACTGTAGGAGCGAGCTTGCCTCGCGATCTTTTAGAAGATCAAAAGATCGCGAGCAAGCTCGCTCCTACAGATCCGTGTCAGGCCGACTCAGCCGTGGGTTTGTTCGCCACAAAGCGCATCATCCACTCGGCAACAGTCTTGCCATGGTGGTCATGTTCGAGGCTGGCGATGCCTTTGTTGTAAACCTGTTCGCCCAAATGCTCCTGGCGCAGGTCGAGCAAGGCCCGGGAATAGTCGTGAATGAACTCAGGGTGGCCCTGGAAGCACAGCACTTGGTCATTGATGTGATAAGCCGCAAACGGGCAAAACTCGCTGGAGGCCACCACTGTGGCGTTTTCCGGCAAAGAGGTGACTTGATCCTGATGGCTGATCAACAGTGTCAGGTCTTCAACCACAGGGCTCATCCACGGTGCCTTGGCTGCCAATGTGTATTGATGGGTGCCCACGCCCCAGCCTTTGGTCGCCCGCTCACTCTTGCCACCCAGCAATAGCGCCAGCAATTGGTGGCCGAAGCAGACACCCAACAGCTTGTCACCCCGTTCATAACGCGTCAGCAGGTACTCTTTAAGGGTTTGAATCCAGGGATCGGTACCAAAAGAGTCGGCCTTGCTGCCGGTCACCAGGTAGGCGTCGAACACTTCATCATCCGACGGGTATTCGCCATTCACCACGTTGTAGATGGTGAACTCTGCAGGAATGGGCTGCTGGGAGAACAGACGCTTGAACATCTGCCCGTAGCCTTGGTAGTGATCAATAAATTCAGGACGCAGGATGTCCGTTTCCAAAATGCAGATGCGTAGCGACATAAAAATACCTGGCACGATAAAGGCGAAAATAATGACGACAACTCGCTAGAGCCTGCCCTGAAACAGCAATTGATGGCAAGTACTGCGCGTACTGAAACCTTGGACAATCACCCACCGCTCACAATGTGCAGGCAAAATTAGTTCCCGGACGAACGGTAGGTGACTAATGATTTTAAACATCAGGGGGTCGATTGCGTCTAGCAACGGCCTCGCAGGGCATACACAAATTGTCTAATAGCGTTTTAAAAACTTATTGCGCTTGGATGATTTGAAAAGGTTCTAAGCCGCGTGTTATGCGGCCTCTAAGGTTAAGCCTGTCAACGGGCAAGACGCTTTCCAAGGATATGAGCCCTTACCGTGGAGCAATGCAATTCAGGAATAACAAAAAAAGGCAGGTCGCCATGTTCAAACACACGAAAATACGTCAAGCCGGGCTTATCCTCTTCGCTACAACTTTGCTGTTGATTTTGCCGAACCTGACCAAGGTCATCGGCTAAGGTGTCGCTTTTGTGTGCGAGTCCTCGGCACTTAAACGATCTCAATCCACAGAAACCAAAACGGCTAGCCCCAAGGCTAGCCGTTTTTACATCCGCAACTGACGTCAGTTCAGCAGGCCACGCACCTCCTGCTTGACGCCCCAGCCTTCAACAATGCCACCCAGCGGCGCTACAACCGCTTCGAAGTTCTGTTCAAAATCTCCGATACCGCCATAAGTCGCGTGCATCACCTTGCTTAACTCAAGGTGCCAGGCGCCGTCCTCACCCACATTGATCTGGGCATTAAAGGACTCACCACAAAATTTGCCTGCTGCTCTGCGCGCCCGCTCCTCATCCGGGAAGATTGCGTAAAACTCAATGGGATGGATACGTGCAAAATCAAAACCGCCTTCTTTCATGCGGCGCAGCACAAAGCTGCTGAGGTCTTCTTGATGGGCTGTGCTCATGAAACGTCCTCCTCGCAATGGATAGACATTCAGCGCTCTCGTCACACCAGCAGATGTGCCGGAGCAGAGAGAATAAGCATGTAGCGAACAAGATCAGAGCCAGTCGAATACTTCGCTGGTCTGGGTGCAGAGTAGACCTGACGGATAATCTCTGCCAAGGGGGAAATTTAAATTTTGTGCATTTAAATGAATGACCTTCGCACTCAAAAACACAGGGCCCGGCACCTGGACAGATGCGCTGTCCAGGACCAGCCCTATGGCCGTACGGGCCGCGTGTTACTTCTCAGCGCGCTCTTTGAGCCCCTGAAGGGTTTTGAACGGTGCATCCACCACGAACTTGTTGGCAATCAGGGCCGGGACGCTGCCACCTGGCTCGGTGTGCACCTGGTAGGTGACTTCAGTCAGGTTGTCGCCTTTAGGGACCAGCTTCCAGAAACCGTCCACCTGAGCCACCCGCACGAAGCCTTTTTCTTCAGGCTGATAGGTCGGTACGCCTTTGAGGGTACGGGTCAGCGTGCCGTCCGGGGCAACCGATGAGGTGACCTCCAGAATCGAGTCACGCGGGGTCACCGGCCAAGGCGTATTGAATTGGGTGTAAGTCCAGCTTTTGTCACCTTCGTGCTTAAGCAGCTTCTGAGTTTTGCATTCGTGAATCCAGGCACACGCCCCGGCCACGTCTTCTTGCAGGCCCTGAATTTTGGCCAGCGGCGCCTTGATCAGGGCCACACCCTGATAGGCCTTGTAAGCGGAGCCCGGGACTTCACTCAACGAGACTTTGATGCCGTCTTCGTTCTTCGCCACTTTCCAGTCTTCTGCCTGGGCCGCGCCCACTAACAAAACACTCAAACCACACGCCATTGCCACTCGATGTAACGAACCCATTGTCTTATTCCTTATTGTTAAAGGTCTGTTCACTGAACACGAATGCACTAAGCCGCCGTCACCTGTTCCCACCAACCAATCAGGTTGATGGCCTCTTGCTGACTGCTGCCGCATACCTCGATGTCAGCCTTGAACGAACCGCATACGGCGGGACGCTCAGGTTGGCCGAACAAACCACACAAGTAATCGACAGACAGATGCAGGCAGCGTTCCCCCGCGGGTTTGCCATCAGGCATGCCAGGGATCGGTGTACTGATGGAGGGTGCTATACAACAAGCGCCACAGCCTTCACGGCAATTCATGACGTTAGCTCCTCGTTAGGGGCAAAGTGCATTGATGACAAAGGATAGTACTCGCTGGAACGGGCGTTTGAAATTGACCGTTCAGCAGAATATCAGTGACTGATTAGTCAGTTTAGAAGTCCGTTTTCGACGCTGGGGCACTTATTGTTTGAATTCAAAATCGAGGGCGGCACCATCGATTTCATTCTGTCGCGCCTCGTTACGTAACTGCAGGCCCATTTCATTGCTGAGCAGGCGCCCGTTCAATTGAAAAGGGCTCTCCTCGGCCTGCTTTTCAACAAACATATTGGGCAACAACGGTTTGTGCGCAGGCATGGGGACGGCGCCTAAAGGGCGCAACTGCCGGACCATCTCGGGCGGCAAGCTCAAATCAACTTTGCTGGTCGGCACACGCTTTTTAGTGGCCTTCGCAGGTGATTTGGGTTTCGCAGGCGGGGTTTTCTTGGCCGGTGCTTTTTGCGCTTTAGCCGCAGGATTGGCCGGGGAATGAGCAGCTTTAGGCTGGGCAGTGACTGTTTCGGGTGCCGACGGGTTCGCTGGCGCAGCCATCGCGCCAAACGCAGTCAACACGCCTGCCAACACGAGTCCTACACAATATGTCGCTCTCATAACTCCCACGGTTTTCTTCGTTCAGGCACGCATGCTCGCGCTTTAAGCCGGCCGAGACAAGCCGAATGTAACCAAATGGCCATACCACACAGCCTTTAGCCTCTTAATAGAGGCCTGCTGTCTCCTGGCACAATTGGTTAGCAAGCATGCCCAACGTCATCAGCGCCCGCTCGGCTTCTTTGTTCCAAGGTGTGCCACAGTTGAGCCGGATGCAGTGATTAAACTGCTCGGTGTTACTGAAAATCAGCCCCGGCGCGATGCTGATGCCCTGCTGCAAAGCACGCACATGCAGCTCTTGGGTGTTCACCCGGCCCGGCAAACTGACCCACAAAATAAACCCGCCACTGGGGCGCGACATCTGCGTGCCTTCCGGGAAATACTGCTGAACGGCCAGTTGGAATGCGCTGAGGTTTTTCCGGTATTCCTGCCGGATGTAGCGTAAATGGCGGTCATAACCGCCGTTTTCAAGGTAAGCCGCCACCCCCATTTGCGTCACGCTGCACGCCGAATGAGTGGTGAACGTTTGCAGACGCTGGATTTCCTGCTGATATTTCCCCGCAATCATCCAGCCGATTCGTACGCCCGGTGACAAGGTTTTAGAGAAACTCGAGCAATAGATCACGCGATCGAGGCGATCGTAGGCTTTCAAGGCTTTGGTGCGCCCCACCTCAAACATCAATTCGCCATAGATGTCGTCTTCAACGATCTGGATATCGAAATCTGACGCCAGGCGCAGCAGGTGTTTTTGCCGCTCTTCCGGCATGGTGCCGCCCAGCGGGTTGCTCAAGCGCGTGGTGAGTACCAACGCTTTGATCGACCATTGATTAGCCGCCAATTGCAGGGCTTCAAGGCTCATGCCGGTGGCCGGGTCGCTGGGGATCTCGATGACTTTCAAGCCTAGCAAATCGGCCAGTTGCAACAAGCCGTAATAGGTTGGCGATTCGGCCGCGATCAGGTCACCCGGACGGGTCAGCGCCCGCAATGACATTTGCAAGGCATCCACACAACCGTGGGTGATGATCACCTCCGAAGGGTCGACCACCACGCCAGCATCCCGCATACGGATCGCCACCTGACGGCGCAACGGCTCAAAGCCGGGGCTGAACATGTAGCTAAAAGCACGCGGACTATGAAAACGGGTGACCTTGGCCAATTGCTGGTGCAGCGCGCGCACGGGCAAGTAATCGACACTCGGCACCGCAGCACCCAACGGAAACACGCCCTCACGCCGTGACTCGACCAACACTTGCTGGATGATGCTGCTGCGCGTCACCAGACCTGGGCGCTCAACACGCGCGATGTCCGGTGTGGGCGCCGTCAGGGCCGGGGTTTGGTGCACGTAGTAACCGGATTGCGGGCGCGCCCGGATCAAGCCTTGGTCTTCAAGGTTGGCGTAGGCCTGCAACACCGTCGCATGGCTCACATTCAGCTGTGAACTCATCTTGCGCACCGAGGGCACACGCTCCCCCGGCTGGTAGACGCCACGCCGGATATCCTCAGCTAGCTGCTGAGCAATACGTTGATAAAGCAAAAGGTTGGTCATGGCGCGGCACTCGATGTTCAGGCATTTTTTTTATATGAAGCATTTTTGTGGTGAACAATACCGGAACAGTTTAGAAGTGTACGGGCACAGTTGCCACTATTCTGAGCCGTACAGTGCAGACCGCGGGTTAACTGTATGGGTGAGCGGCAAAGAACCTGTAGGAGTTGCCGCCCCGTCTACGACGCCGCGCTGTCGCGCAGCAAACAGGACAGCGAGTATCTTCGGCATCCCCCAATCGGTTCCCTCTCCTTCGGGAGAGGGCTAGGGTGAGGGGCTTTTGCTTTTATGTACATATCCGTTGCTGCGGCAACGGCCACTTAGGGTTCCGGCCTTACGCCGCGTCACTTTGCAAAAGCGGCAAAGTAACCAAAACGCTTTTGCCCCAACCCCTCAGTGCCTCGCTGAGGCTCGGCATGCCCTCACCACAGGCATTGCTCCGTGGGCCCGCCGCGATCGGCCATCCCTGGCCGTGTCGCGGCTAACCCGGCGTCCTGCCGGGTTACCCACTGCGCAAAACCTGCGTTCGGCCAGCGTGGTTTAACGGGGCCTCTTGGATCAAGATCAAAAGCCAAATCAAGATCAACAGCTCGCGAGACAAGCTCGCTCCTACAGGGCCTTTAGAATCAATAACTTAATTTTTGTTTGATAAGAGCGAGCTTGCCTCGCGATCTTTTGATCGTTTAAAAGATCGCGAGACAAGCTCGCTCCTACCAGACGGTGTTGCGCTTAGCGAGCGGCGCCCAACTGGCCTTTTTCGTCAGAGAAGACGATTTCAACCCGACGATTCTGCGCCCGGCCGCGCTCGGTGGCATTGACGTCCACCGGGTACTGGTCGCCATAACCGGCCACCTGAATGCGCTTTTCGTCGATCCCCAGGTCGACCAGCGTATCGGCAACGGTCTGAGCCCGCGCCAGCGACAGGGTGAGGTTGTCTTCTGTACCACCGGTGTTGTCGGTGTAACCCTCAATGCGCACGATCCGCTTGGGGTTCAGTTGCAGAAACTGCACCAGTTTGAGGACTGTGCGGTTAGCCGAGTTTTTCAGGTCTGCTTCGCCGGTATCAAACAACACGTCGCCCAAGGTCATGACCAAACCACGGTCAGTCTGCGTAGTCGCCAGGCTGATGATTTGTTCTTCCAGCCACTTGCCCTGCTGCTGAACACTCAGCAACTTGGCTTCGCGCAAGGCCAGTTGCAGGCGCTGGCGCTCCAGTTCGAGCTTGGCCGCGCGCTCCTCATTGAGCACTTTTTGCGTGTGCTCACGGGCAATCTCGCTATAACGCTGGCTGAGGTAGGCGTAGTGCACCACATCTTCGCCACTGCCCCAGTAGCTGGACAAACGGTCGGCGCGGGCCAGCGATTCACCGGCGCGAATCACGTCTTTAGGCGCAATGCGCAAGACGTTGCTGTCTTCTTTAACCGCCTGGAAATCGCTGTTGGCCTGCTGCAAAGCCTGCTCGCCGCTGTGAGGCCCGGCGCAACCGGCCAGGCTGATGCTGCCAAACAACACGGCACTGCTGAACACACTGGACTTGAGGCTCATTGGGCCTCCGCCAGTTGTTTGCGCAAGCGGGTAATGCGGGTGTTGAGCACGTTCAATTGTTCCTGGCTTTTTTGCGTCAGAACCCGCGCCTCGGCCAGGCGAGCATCAAGCTCAGCCTGCTCGGCCTGCAGGCGCGCGTCTTTGTAGGACTCTTCAAGCATATCGGCCTGAGCATGGGCCAGTTTGTCTTCAGCCTGTTTGAGTTCAGGCATATCGTCGGCATTCGCACCGACCGCACGGGCTTGCTCCAAGGCTTGTTCGCTCAAGCGTATCTGTTGATTCGGTGCAGGGTCGTTCGCACACCCCGCCAGAGCCATAACAGCCAGGGCTGCGAAAAGAGGTCGAATCGTCACTAAAAATTCCTACTGTTTTGGGGCGCTGAGCGGTTGCTGCAGTTGCGATTTCCACCGCTCCAGATTGCGTTGCAGAGCGGCCTCGGCCATGCCGGAGGCGGGCAATTCTGTCATCTTTTTGGCGAGCTGTCCGCGCAACCACGGCTCATTGCACGCCGAGTCATGGGAGACCGCCAAAAATAGACCCGGCTGATCAATCGGTTGCGAATGCGCTTGCAAGTCATCAGCGATACCCAGGGTTTGCGCAGTCGCCATGCCGGCATAACGACCGGCCAGCACGTATTCGACCTGGCCCAGCAACAGCTTTTGAAACGCCTGGGTCAGGCTGGGTTGCGGCTTGAGGGTTAGTTGCCGTTGTGCAAAAGCATCAAAAGATTCGGTCAGCCGGGCCTTCTCGGAGAGCGCGCCGGTATGCCCGTGCAAATCGGCCGGCGTTTCGTAGTGCAAGGCCGAGTCTTTGCGCGTCCACACCAGGTAATCGTTACGCACCAGCGGCGGGTGGATGTAATCCAAAGAGTTCAGCCCGGCCAGGGTCAGCGGCGCATCAAGCAGCATGTCCATGCGCCCGGTGCGCACTTCGTCCTGAGCCTGTGAACGCTTGCCGGCATAAAGCACCTCAACCTTGATGCCCAGCTCTTCGGCAGCGTGCTGTAACAGATCAGCGCTGGCCCCAATCAAATGGGTCGGATTGGCGGGGTCGCGCCACAGATACGGCGGCGCATCGGGGCTGCCGGTCACGATCAGGCGCTCGCATTTACCCGCAGCTTCGGACAGCAAAGGTATCAATGCCAACCCCAATAACAACCTGCTTACCTTACGCACATCCATATTCCTACGCTCCACGTGGATCATTCAAACGCATAAAAAAACCCGGTCATTCAGGCTGTTAAGAGAAAGCTGAACACTGAGTGCTCTGCCCTTCCTGACAGCCCGGATAACCGGGCTCTTTATAAGTGAAGCGACTGGATTAAACCAGTTTCTCCAGCTCAGGTACTGCTTCGAACAAGTCCGCCACCAAACCGTAATCGGCTACCTGGAAGATCGGCGCTTCTTCGTCCTTGTTGATCGCAACGATCACTTTGGAGTCTTTCATACCGGCCAAGTGCTGGATCGCGCCGGAGATACCGACGGCGATGTACAGCTGTGGTGCAACGATTTTGCCGGTCTGACCGACCTGCATGTCGTTGGGTACAAAACCTGCGTCAACGGCAGCACGCGAGGCGCCCACCGCAGCGCCCAGCTTGTCGGCCAGAGCGTACAGGTGTTTGAAGTTGTCACCGTTTTGCATGCCGCGACCGCCAGAAACGACGATTTTGGCTGCGGTCAGCTCAGGGCGGTCCGACTTGGCCAGCTCTTCGCCAACGAACGACGAAGTGCCTGCATCGTGAACCGCTGCCACGGCTTCAACAGCAGCCGAACCACCTTCAGCAGCAACCGGGTCGAAACCGGTCGCACGCACGGTGATCACTTTGACTGGCGCAGTCGACTGCACGGTCGCAATGGCGTTACCGGCGTAGATTGGGCGAGTGAAGGTGTCAGCGCTGACCACCGAAACGATCTCGGAGATCTGGTCAACGTCCAGTTGCGCAGCAACGCGCGGCAGGATGTTTTTGCCGTTGGAGGTCGCGGCAGCCAGGATGTGGCTGTAGCCTTTACCCAGCTCAGCGACCAGCGGAGCAACGTTTTCTGGCAGTTGATGCGCGTAGGCGGCGTTATCTGCCACCAGCACTTTAGCCACGCCAGCAATTTTTGCGGCCGCTTCAGCGACTGCGCCAATGCCTTGGCCTGCAACCAGGACGTTGATATCGCCACCGATTTTGGCAGCGGCGGCTACGGTGTTCAGTGTGGCCGGAGCCAGTACTTTGCCGTCGTGTTCTGCGATTACCAAGATAGTCATTGTTAGATTACCTTCGCTTCGTTTTTCAGTTTCTCGACCAGTTCAGCCACCGACTTGACCTTGATGCCCGCGCTGCGTGCAGCCGGTGCTTCAACTTTCACGGTTTTGTTGGTCGAAGCCGTCGAAACGCCCAACGCGTCTGGCGTCAGCACTTCCAGCGGCTTCTTCTTGGCTTTCATGATGTTTGGCAGAGACGCGTAGCGCGGCTCGTTCAAACGCAGGTCGGTGGTGACGATGGCCGGCAGGCTCAGCGAAACAGTTTGCGCGCCGCCGTCGATTTCACGGGTCACAGCAACCTTGTCGCCCGACACTTCTACTTTAGAAGCGAAGGTACCCTGACCGTAACCGGTCAGCGCAGCCAGCATCTGGCCCGTTTGGTTGTTGTCGCTGTCGATGGCCTGTTTACCCAGGATCACCAACTGAGGCTGTTCCTTGTCGACCACAGCCTTGAGCAGCTTGGCCACGGCCAGCGAGGTCAGGTCTTCGGCGGATTCGACGAGGATGGCGCGATCGGCACCCAGAGCCAGCGCGGTGCGCAGTTGCTCTTGAGCGGTAGTCGGGCCGATGGAGACGACGACGATTTCAGTCGCAACACCTTTTTCTTTCAGGCGTACGGCTTCTTCCACAGCGATTTCGCAGAAGGGGTTCATCGACATCTTGACGTTGGCGAGGTCAACGCCGGAATTGTCCGCCTTGACGCGTACTTTAACGTTGTAATCGACCACTCGTTTGACAGCTACAAGAACCTTCATGGATTCCTCGTTACTCTCCGGTGAAAAGAAAGTCGCCTAGGCGAACCTGGCGGTTGATGCTCATCAGCACAAGGGCACCTCCAAAGATCGTTGCTGTGCCCTTCCCGTGCGACCGTCTGTCAGGTGTGACTACCAAGTCATCCACCAAAAGGACGTGTAAACTCCGCTCAAAAAATGTCAGGCTCCTGCAAGTTTGTGCCTGTGCCCTGTCTTTAGAGGTGCTCTTGAAACCAACAATCAGCCTACGGCGAGCGCAAAACCGCCCGTATCTTGACCGGAACGCCATTTGCGGTCAATACAGCAAATCGGCCACTTTTGAGCCGCGTGTCATTGATTTGTCTGGCTTGCAGCGAATTCAAACAAACGTTTGTATTGGACGCTGCTAGTGGTGTAGATATAATGCGCGCCCATAGAGAGAGCGGCGCCTCATCCATTGCGTCTTCGACTGCCAAGCGAGGGAATAATGGATGAAACGCCAAACCTCCAATTAGAAAACACCGTTGAGCCTTGAGTAGGAGATAGCCTGTGGAACGCGAATACATGGAATTCGACGTGGTCATCGTCGGCGCCGGCCCTGCCGGTTTGTCCGCCGCCTGCCGTCTTAAGCAGAAGGCCGCCGAAGCCGGTAAAGAAATCAGCGTCTGCGTGGTTGAAAAAGGCTCCGAAGTCGGTGCTCACATCCTGTCCGGTGCGGTATTTGAACCTCGCGCCCTGAACGAATTGTTCCCGGACTGGAAAGAACTCGGCGCACCGCTGAACACGCCGGTGACCCGTGATGACATTTATGTACTGCGCAGCGACAGCGCAGCGACAAAAGTACCTGACTTCTTTGTGCCTAAAACCATGCACAACGAAGGCAACTACATTATTTCCCTGGGCAACCTGTGCCGCTGGCTGGCGCAGCAGGCCGAGAACCTGGGCGTAGAAATCTACCCGGGCTTTGCTGCTCAAGAAGTGCTGTTCGACGAAAACAACGTGGTTCGCGGGATCATCACCGGCGACCTGGGCGTTGATCGCGAAGGCAAGCCTAAAGAAGGCCTGTACACCCCCGGCATGGAACTGCGCGGCAAGTACACCTTGTTCGCAGAAGGTTGCCGCGGCCATTTGGGCAAGCAACTGATCGAACGCTTCAAGCTCGACAGCGACGCCGACAGCCAGCACTACGGCATCGGCCTGAAAGAAATCTGGGAAATCGACCCTGCCAAGCACCAGCCTGGCCTGGTTGTGCACACCGCTGGCTGGCCGCTGGACATCACCAGCAACGAAAACACGGGCGGCTCGTTCCTCTATCACCTGGAAAACAACCAGGTCGTGGTCGGTCTGATCGTCGACCTGTCCTACAGCAACACCTTCCTGTCGCCGTTCGATGAGTTCCAGCGCCTCAAGCACCACCCGGTCCTCAAGCAGTACCTGGAAGGCGGCAAACGCATCAGCTACGGCGCACGCGCACTGGCTAAAGGTGGCCTGAACTCGCTGCCAAAAATGGTCTTCAACGGTGGCGCACTGATCGGATGCGATCTGGGCACCATGAACGTGGCCAAGATCAAAGGCAGCCACACCGCCATGAAGTCCGGCATGCTCGCTGCCGACGCCGTGGCTGACTCGCTGTTTGCAGGCTCTGAAGGCGGTGATGCACTTAACACTTACGTTGAGTCTTTCAAAGCCAGCTGGTTGTTCGAAGAACTGTTCGCCAGCCGCAACTTCGGCCCTGCGATGCACAAGTTCGGCCCGCTCATGGGCGCAGGCTTCAACTGGGTCGATCAGAACTTCTTCGGCGGCAAGCTGCCGTTCACCCTGCACGACACCAAGCCAGACTATGCTTGCCTGAAGCTGGCCAAAGACTGCAAGAAGATCGACTACCCGAAACCGGACGGCAAACTCAGCTTCGACAAACTCAGCTCGGTCTTCCTCTCCAGCACCAACCACGAAGAAGAACAGCCGTGCCACCTCAAGCTGCGTGATGCGAGCATTCCGATCAACGTCAACCTGCCGCTCTACGACGAGCCTGCCCAGCGTTACTGCCCGGCCGGCGTGTATGAAGTGATAACCCAGGAAAGCGGCGAGAAGCGTTTCCAGATCAACGCGCAAAACTGCGTGCACTGCAAAACCTGTGACATCAAAGACCCGTCACAGAACATCACCTGGGTAACCCCGGAAGGTGCTGGCGGCCCGACTTACCCGAACATGTAAGTCCGTAGGAGCGAGCTTGTCTCGCGATCTTTTGAACGTTTAAAAGATCGCGAGGCAAGCTCGCTCCTACAGCCCAAGCTGTCAACACACCGAGCTTTCACACCCCGGGCTGCGCTCAAAATAGCGTTTGTACTCGCGACTGAACTGCGAAGTACTCTGGTAACCCACCCTCTCGGCCACTTGCGCCACACCCAAACCTTCATTGCTTAACAGCAGCTGCTGCGCCCGCAGCAAGCGCAGACGCTTGAGGTACTGCACCGGCGACAGCAATGTGCTGCGCTTGAAGTGCTCATGAAAGGTCGACGCGCTCATGTTTGCGCAACGGGCCAAGGTCTCAACATTCAACGGCTCGGCAAAATGCTCATGCAAATGGGTCAGCGAGGCCGCCACCCTCGCAAACTGCCCCTGCTGCTCAACCAACGCCCGCAACACACTGGCTTGCGGACCGCGCAAGGCGGCGAACAAGACTTCGCGCAAGCGCGCCCGGCCCATGATCCGGCACTCCAGCGGGTCATGCAGGCAGCGCAACAAACGCTCAACCGACTGACGCATCTCATCATCCAGCACCGCCGAGGTCATGGACTCCGGGGTCTGGGCAATGCTGCGCTCAGGGTCCAGGCCCATGGCCAGCACCAACTCTCCGAGCACCGCACGGTCAATGCTGATCGCGACGCCCAGCAGCGGCATCTCTTCAGAGGCAAAGGTTTCGCACTCAAACGGCACCGACAAGGCCTGCACCAGGTAATGTCCGGCGCCGTACTCCATGGTCCGGGTGCCCAGATAGGCCACCTTGCTGCCCTGGGCGATGACCATCAGGCTCGGCTCATAGATCTGCGGCATCCGCGCCACGGTGTTGCAGGCCGACACCACGCGCACCTCAGGCATCAGGGTCGGAACAAAGCCCAGGCGGTTGGCCAGCGGTTTGATAAGGGACACCAGCGTGGCGTTCTCATCGCGGTGACGCGTTAAAAGCATGGAAATAATTCACAGCAGTAATGGATCGCCGCATCTTCGCAGAATTGATCAATAAAGCGACAGTTGCTCCGCGAGTTCGGACGAATAGGCATGACACGCGGAGGAATCGTCATAGTCCTGCAAGGTCTGCGGGCGCACACTTGCGCCCTGTTCACAGCTATCGCTATTCGAGGTTTCCCATGTCTAACGTCACTTACAACGCCATCGGCTATGCCGCTCAAACCTCTTCAGCGCCACTTGCTCCGATGCAGTTCAACCGCCGCGCACCGCGCCCGGACGACGTAGCCATCGAAGTCCTGTACTGCGGCGTCTGCCACTCAGACATCCACCAAGCGCGCAACGAGTGGGGCTTTGCGGTGTACCCGGTGATGCCGGGCCACGAGATCGTCGGCAAAGTCACCGCTATCGGCGACAAAGTCACCAAGCACAAAGTCGGCGACCTCGTTGGCGTGGGCTGCATGGTTGACTCGTGCCGCGAATGCTCGGCCTGTAAAGAAGACCTTGAGCAATACTGCCTGGAAGGCGCGACCATGACCTACTGCACGCCAGACCGGGTCGACGGCACCAACACCATGGGCGGTTACTCAGACAGCATCGTGGTGAGCGAGCACTTTGTCGTGCGCATCCCTGAAAACCTGGACCCGGCCAGCGCTGCCCCGCTGCTGTGCGCCGGTATCACCACCTACTCTCCGCTGCAGCACTACGGCGTAGAAGCGGGCGATAAGGTTGGCGTTCTGGGCATGGGCGGCCTGGGCCACATGGGCATCAAGTTTGCCAAGGCCATGGGCGCAGAAGTGACCCTGTTCACCCGCTCGGCGGCCAAGGCGGAAGAAGCCTACAAACAAGGTGCCGACCACGTGATCGTGTCCACCGACCCGGAGCAAATGAAAGCCGCTGCCGACCGCTTCGACTTCCTGCTGGACACCATCCCGGTCCCTCACGACCTCAACCCCTACCTCGAAACCCTGCGTTTTGACGGCGTGCACATCCTCGTGGGCCTGATCGAACCGGTCGACCCGGCACTGGATGCGTTCAACCTGGTGTTCAAGCGTCGCGTACTGGCCGGCTCGTTGATCGGCGGCATTGCTGAAACCCAGGAAATGCTCGACTTCAGCGCAGCCAACGGCATCACCTGCGACATCGAAATGCTCGACATCAAAAACATCAACGAAGCGTTCGAGCGCGTGGTGAAAGGCGACGTCAAATATCGCTTTGTGATCGACATGAAAACCCTGAAGGCTTAACCACCGCCCCCTTGTAGGAGCGAGCTCGTCTCGCGATCTTTTGATCCTTTAAAAGATCGCGAGGCAAGCTCGCTCCTACAGGCGATCGAGTTACCCGCCCAACTCTGCCGATATCTGTTGCGCAGCATGGGTAATGACCGGGATCAGCCCGGTCATTTTCTCCAGGGGCATATAAGGCACCGTGCTGGCGATGCTAATAGCCGCGACGATTTTGCGGCTGGCATCACGGATGGGCGCTGCCACACAACGAATCGACGGTTCGTTGTCTTCCAGGTCAAACGCATACCCCCCCGCCACGTAGCTGCGCATCCGTTGCTCAAACTCTTCCCACGTGACTTCTTGATGATCCGGCCATAACGGGTTTTTGCCGCCCACCGGATGGCTTTTTTCGTACAAGCGGCGCCATTCCCCCAGCGGTGCATCCAGCAACATGGCCTTGCCAATTCCGGTGCGCGCCAACGGCATACGGTGGCCAACGCGCGAGCGCATTTCCGGCCCATTGCGTCCCGGATTTTTATGCAAGTACAGCACTTCGTCGCCTTCACGCACAGCCAGGTGAATGGTGTCACCCGTCAAACTCGAGAGTTCGTCGAGGTACGGCCCCGCCAGCGTCACCAGCGGCAGTTCTTCACGCGCCTGAAACCCCAGTTCGATCAGTTTTGGCCCCAGCAAATAACCCACCTGCGGCAATACCCGCAAATAACGCTCGTCGACCAGGCAACTGGCCAGTCGATGCGTGGTGCTGCGTGTGGTGCCGATGGCGCGTGCGATGTCTTTAAGGTCACGCGCGCCATTGGCCACAGCGTGAACCACCGCCAGCCCACGCAACAGGGTTTGGGTGCCAGTGGGGGCGGTTTTCGAAGAGTCGTCCTGCATAGCCAGCCTTTGCATAGAAGGGGGAGAACCGGGCGGCATTATGGTCGCCCGGCTGGCCGACGGCTACAGCTCGATGCGCTCAACCTTGCCCACCAGCAAGATGTAGGACAGCGCCCCGAGCAATGCCAGCACCGAAATGTAGGTGATGGCCGGAGCAAACGAATCGCCACTGGCCAAAAAGCCAATCACGATGGGCGTGGCAATGGCGGACAGGTTACCGATGAAGTTGAACACTCCGCCCGTCAGGCCTAACAGTCGCGCCGGGGCAAGGGTAGACACCAGTGACCAGGTGATCGAGGCCAGGCCGTTGCCGAAAAACGCCAAGGCCAGAAACGCAATCACCAGTGGCGTCGACTCGACAAAGTTGGCGCCAATGATCGAGGTCGAAATCAACAACCCGCCAATAATCGGCAGCTTGCGCGCAAAGCCCACCGAGTAACCGCGACGTATCAACCAGTCGGAGAAAAACCCCGAGCACAGCACGCCCACAAACGCCGCCAAAAAAGGCAGCGAGGCCAATAGACCCGACTTGATGAAATCCATACCACGGTATTTGACCAAGTAGGTCGGGAACCAGGTCAGGAAGAACCACAGCGTCGAGTTCAGGCAAAACTGCCCCAAGTAGATGCCCCATAACTTGCGTTTGCTAAGCACGATGCCCAGGTCCAGCCAACTGAACGGCGCTTTGCGCTGGGCGGTTTGGCTTTGAATATCCACCAGCCCGCCCCCTGCAGCAATCAATTCGATTTCTGCCGGGTTGGCGCCTTTGAAGTCACGTGGCTCGCGATACACCGCGTACCAGATCCCGGCCCAGATAATGCCCACCGCACCAGTGCAGATAAACACCATGTGCCAGCCCCAATGATGCTGCAACCACGCCAGCACCGGGGTCAGAAACGCCAGCCCGACAAATTGTCCGGAGGTGTAAAAACCAATGGCGGTGGCGCGCTCGCGCTCAGGGAACCATGTGGTAACCACCCGACTGTTGATCGGATACGCCGGTGCTTCCAGCGCACCGACCGCCATGCGCAGTACAAACAAGGCAATAAAACTGGCTGCAAACCCGAGCATCACCGTGGCCAGCGACCACAGCAGCAACGCCACGCTATAGAGAATGCGCGGCGGCACCCGGTCCACCAGCCAGCCGCCAGGAATTTGCATGGCGGCGTAGGTCCAGCCGAAGGCAGAGAAGATCAGCCCGACGTGGATAGGATCGATGCCCAAGTCGCTGGTCAGCGCGGGCGCGGCAATCGACAGGTTGCTGCGATCCAGGTAGTTGATCACTACAGTGATAAACAGCAACACCATGATGAAAAAACGCTTGCGACTCGGCGCCACCAAGGACGCTGACGCGACAGTGCTAGTCATGTGACATGCCTCTTTTTTATGGTTATTGAGGTCGAAGCTGAATCCGTCGCCGCGCTAAGCGGTCTCACCATTCAGCAAAGCTGCCGTCGGCGTGACGCCAGATCGGGTTGCGCCAGCGGTGGCCGACTATCGCGCGCTCACGCACGTATTCTTCGTTGATCTCGATGCCCAAACCCGGCCCGTTGGGGATTTTCACGTAGCCTTTGTCGTAGTCGAATACAGCCGGATCCTTGATGTAATCCAGCAAGTCGTTGCTTTCGTTGTAGTGAATGCCCAGGCTTTGCTCCTGGATAAAGGCGTTGTAGCAAACCGCGTCCAGTTGCAGGCACGCAGCCAACGCAATCGGCCCCAACGGGCAGTGCAAGGCCAGCGCCACGTCATAGGCTTCGGCCATGTTGGCGATTTTGCGGGTTTCGGTAATGCCGCCTGCGTGGGATGCATCCGGCTGGATGATGTCGACGTAGCCTTCGCTGAGCACACGCTTGAAATCCCAACGCGAAAACAACCGCTCACCCAGGGCAATCGGGGTGCTGGTCAAGGGCGCCAGTTCTTTGAGCGCTTCGTAGTTTTCGCTGAGCACCGGCTCTTCAATGAACATCAGCTTGTAGGGGTCAAGCTCCTTCATCAACACCTTGGCCATCGGCTTGTGTACCCGGCCATGAAAATCCACGCCGATACCCACGTTCGGCCCTACTGCATCGCGTACGGCCGCCACGTTGGCCAGCGCCAGGTCGACTTTTTCAAAGCTGTCGACAAATTGCAGCTCTTCGGTGCCATTCATTTTGACCGCAGTAAAACCACGGCTGACGGCCTCTTTGGCTGCTTTGGCGGTGTCGGCTGGGCGATCGCCACCAATCCAGGAGTACACGCGGATCTTGTCGCGTACCTGACCACCCAGCAAATCACTGACCGACACGCCCAGCGCCTTGCCTTTGATGTCCCACAATGCCTGATCAATACCGGCCAGCGCGCTCATGTGTACTGCGCCGCCCCGGTAAAAGCCGCCACGGTAGAGCACGGTCCAGATGTCTTCGATGTTGCGCGGGTCTTTGCCGATCAAATAATCCGACAATTCATCCACGGCTGCAGCCACGGTGTGGGCACGGCCTTCGACCACCGGTTCACCCCAACCGGTCACGCCGTCATCGGTTTCAATCTTCAGGAACAACCAGCGCGGCGGGACAAGATAGGTCGTGAGTTTGGTAATTTTCATTGTTTTATCTCTCTTGTTCGTTGGAGGCGCGAGCGCCAATCAGTCAGCCTGACGCCGCGTGGTCCAGGCGTGCACATAAGCCTTGGCGCGAACTGACACGTCTTCAGGGCTCATGCCGGGCTTGAACAGCCCCGAACCCAAACCAAAGCCGGACACCCCGGCATCCAGAAATACCTGCATGTTGTCCGGGGTAATCCCACCCACCGGGATTAATAACGTTCCAGCCGGGAGCACGGCCAGCCAGGCCTTGACCACGGCCGGGCCCATTTGCTCTGCCGGGAACATTTTCAGCACGTGCGCCCCTTCGGCCAGCGCGGCAAATGCTTCGGTGGGCGTGGCGACGCCCGGCGACAGGTACAAACCGGCCGCTTTGGCTGCCCGCAGCACGTTTGCATCGCTGTGGGGCATCACAATCACCTGCCCGCCTGCCGCTTTGACCTGCTGCACTTGCTCAGTGGTTAACACGGTGCCCGCACCGACCAGGCAGTCGGCGGGTAATGAGTCGCGCAAAAGGCGGATGCTGTCGTAAGGCTGTGGGGAATTGAGCGGTACTTCGAGGGTTCGAAAGCCCGCGTCGTACAACACCTTGCCAATGGCCTGCGCCTCTTGAGGACGCACCCCCCGAAGAATCGCGATCAGACCGTTCTTTGCCAGTGCTTGCTTGAGCATCTCAGCCCTCCGTTTGCGTGTAGTGGATTAACCCGGCAGCTTTGGCCAGGTGCCATAAACCCTGTTCGGTGGCTTGTTCTGCCAGGCTCACGTCAGCGAAGCCGCACGTGTTCAGTGCTCGCTGGTAGCGATGACAGAGCTGGGCATTGCCAATCAGAATGATCGCGGGCAGAGGCTTGTCGCCCCGACGCTGGCGAACTGCGCGGCTCAAGGCAGACACTTCGTGGCCAATCAGCAGGCCAGAGACGTAATCGGGTTGCTGCGTTGGCGTCAGTTGCCCGGTGAGCCCGAGCGTGCGGGCGCTGAACAAGGTCGACAGCGGGCCGAGCTGACCGTCTGGCGACAGCGCCACCTGCAGACCGCGTCCGAAAGCAGCGCCATCAAATTGCCCGGAGTGCTGCTGGGTGCGACCCAGAATGGTGTGTTCACACGCGGCGGCATACAGCTCGCCGGTCATGAAGGTATCGAAATGCACGAGGCAGCCGTCCTGCACCTGCACCCATTTGGAATGGCTGCCGGGCAAGCCGATCAGGCAGTCGTTGAGGTTCGGCTGGCTGTGCATCACCCCCAGCACTTGAGTTTCTTCACCACGCATCACGTTGGGCAAGGTTGAGTGCTGAATGACCCCCGGCACGATATGCACATCCACCCCACGTACGCTGCGCACGGTTTGCAAGGCAGTACTCAGCGCCTTGAGGTTGGCCGGGGTCGTGCGATAAGGCGCTTCGCGCCAGCCTTGGGCGCTGCCGACCATGCCACAAGCTATCACCGGGATACCGGGGTTGGCGTCCAGCCAGTCACCGCATGCCGCGTCGAATGCCAGTTCAAAACCGTCAACGCAAGGCTGGCCAGCAATGTGCCGGGTAGTGGTCGGTAATTGCATGATCCCGCACGCCAGCGAGCGCATGTTCTGCACCTGCCCTGCGGGACCGAGTAAATACGAACGAAGGGACGTTGTCCCCCAATCGAGCGCGATCAATTGCGCCTGCATCGCTTCACCTATTTTGTTTTTAGCAGTGAATGCTGTGAATCAGTGCGAGCGACTATAAACCTGAGCCGGCTTAAATCTCAATATATAAATATCACTCCCACATAGTGGGATTTTTGAGCAGGCATAACTTTTGTTGGGCCGAGCTCGTCTCGCGATCTTTTGCTCGTTAAAAGATCGCGAGGCGAGCTCGCTCCTACACGGATGCGGGGGTTTTAGTCCGGCTCTGGGCCGATGACGAAGAATTCGCCGCTGCTCCACACACCTAGCCAGTTCTGGCCATCGAGGGTGCGTGACACGGCCAATTCGACCAGTTGGTAGAACACGTTGCGATGAATCAACGCTTCCAGGTTACGCCGCACCAGCAGGTAAGGCGCGGGCTCTTGTGTCTTGGGGTCGATCTCGATGCGCAACGGGTGTTCTTTGTCTGCCGTGATCAGTTCATCCACGTTGGTGGTAAAGCGCAGCACTTGCTGCTCGCCCTGCCCTTCTACTGCCAGAGTGACCGCCACAAACGGCGCATCATCGACGGTGATGCCCACCTTTTCCACGGGTGTGATTAAAAAGTAGTCATCGCCATCACGGCGAATAATGGTCGAGAACAGTTTGACCATTGGCTTGCGCCCAATTGGCGTGCCCATGTAGTACCAAGTGCCATCACGGGCGATGCGCATGTCGATATCGCCGCAAAAAGCCGTGTCCCACAGATGAACCGGAGGCAGCCCCTTGTCGGCCTTGGGGATTTGCGCCAACAGGTTACTGACGTCTACCGGCTCACTCATGCTGCTCTCCTCGACTTATTGATCGCTCAAGCCTATCAAGCTGCGCGCGTACTTAGCCAGCGGTGGGCCTATCAGGTCTTCGGGCTTGTTGTCGTGGAACGTCAGCAAGCCGCCACGGCTGCGGATGGTCGCGGTGTCGATCAGGTACTGAGTGCTGGTTTCAATCAACATGACCTGGATCACGCCACTGTCGACACCCAGGCGGCTGATTTCTTCCTGATCGAGCCATTCGTCGCTGTTGCCAATACGGTCGTCCGCCCGGGCGAAACGGGTGTAGAGCAGGTAGTGCGCACCAAAGCCGCGGGCTTCGGCCATGGCGGCGTCCAGCCCTTGCGGTGCTTTGGCCCGGCGTACCATGGGGAAGTATTCAACAAAGCCGTTAAAGGCTTCTTCGGCCACCACGTTGGGCCGCACGTACGGGTCGCCCACAGGCGCAAACGCCCCTTGGGCGATATAGATAAAGGAGTCTGGCTGAATGCGCAGCGAGTTGCTGCGGCGCGTATTGCTGTGATCGAGCAACCCGGCGTCGCTCATCTGATAACGCACGCCCTCGCCCATGTCACTGACCGTCATACAGCCGCTCAGTGCCAAAACAGCCAGCCCCCCAACCAGACTACGCATTCTATTCTCCCGATGGCCGGCGACAGAAAACCGGCGAATAGTCGCGTAATGCAGTTTGCGCGCCAGTTTGAGTGCCTTCAGCCGCCGATGATCTTCATCACCGTGGCGCCACCTGAAAACGCAATGTCCTGCTTGTCGCCCAACGCTTTCATCAGCAGCCCTTGCAGCGCTGGCAAGGCTTCGTGGCGCGGCTTGTTGAGCAGGTCACCGACATAATGACGATTGCTCGACGACAAACAGCCATGCAGCCAACCCGTCGACGACAGGCGCAAACGCGAGCAGGTCCGACAGAACGGCACGCTTTCGTTGGCGATGACGCCAAAATAGCCGTGATCCGGGATGTGATAGCGCACTGCCGTGGCATCCATGGGCGCGTCGGCTTGCAGGTATTCGTAACGTTCGCCGATCAACGCGAGCAATTGTTGCAGGCTGACGAACTGCTGCAAAAAACCGTTGCCATCACTGGCCAAGTGGCCCATGCGCATGAGTTCGATAAAACGCAGCTCGTATCCTTGCTCAAGGCAGTAGTCCAGCAAGGGCATGACTTGATCAAGGTTTTGCCCGCGCAGCGGCACCATATTGACCTTGATGTTCATACCGGCGGCACGGGCTTGCCGCATCCCGTCGAGCACCGTCGGCAAATCGCCGCCACGGGCAATTCGGCGGAACGCCGCAGGGTCGAGGGTATCCAGGGAAACGTTGAGCCGACGAATGCCCGCGTCGAGCAGTAGCGGCAACTTACGCGCCAGCAATTGGCCGTTTGTCGTCAGGCTGATATCACTCAAGCCCAACTGGCCAACTTCACGCATAAAGGTTTCAAGCTTGGGACTGACCAGCGGCTCGCCGCCGGTGATACGCAAGCGTTCAATCCCGGCCGCTTCTATCAGGTAAGCGACACCACGCACCATGGCTTCGGCCGACAGCTCGTCCTGCGCCGCGACCAGCCGCTTGCCGTTCGGCACACAGTAAGTGCAGGCGTAGTTACAGGCAGAGGTCAGACTGATACGCAAATTGCGAAAGCGTCTGCCTTGGCGGTCAACAATCATGGAGGGCTCCGGCGCGAGGAATAAGGGCCACAGCAGAACAGGACTTACGCGTCATGTTCTGCTACGACCCAAGCCCGAGTATAAACCTCACGGCATTCGGCCACGTCAGGAAATTACTCGACCGCAGGCGTGTCCGTGTCACGTTTGCGCTTGTTGCCCATGCGCACGCCGATGTCCATCAAGAACTGGAAAAAGCCTTCCTGATCTTCCAGCACATTGCTCCAGAACGGCGAGTGATACAGCGCCACGGCGCCGTGCACCAACGCCCAGGCCGCGCAATAGTGGAAGTAAGGCGGGACGTCTTCGAGCTTGCCTTCGCTGATCCGGCCTTTGATCAACAGGGTCAGGTGTTCAAAGTTGGACGCGCGAATTTTGTGCAGCTCTTCAACCAGCTCAGGCACCTGGTTGCCTTTGACGACCTTTTCTTCCAGGCGATCAAACAGCCGATAGCGCTGAGGATCGCGCATGCGAAATTCAAAGTAGGCACGGGACAGCGCCTCTTTGTCTTTGTCCACATCTGCGGAGTGCAGCAACGTGTTCAAGTCACGCTCGTAGTCGAGCATCAGCCGCAGATAGATCTCGGCCTTGGACTTGAAGTGCTTGTAGATCGTGCCTTTGCCAATACCCACGGCATCAGCAATCATCTCGACGGTGACGCTGTCTTCACCTTGTTCGAGGAACAGCTTGAGCGCGGTATCGAGAATTTCTTGCTCGCGGCGACGAAACTCACGGACCTTACGGGGTTCTTTGTGCATAAGAAAAGGTCTGTAGGGGTCAAAATAGAAGCGGAGTATTATGCATTAGTCACGCTAAATTGCACGGACCATCCTACCGCTGGATGTTTACAGCTGAACACAGAGCCACAGAAGCGTACTCAAACGAATTGCGAGTATTCCAAATCTGTTTAAAAAACGACCAATGCGTCACTGGACGTTCGACAAAGCTGACCAATACTTACCTTGTCGGCGTTACATCCCCCCAAATGCCACGCCGACATTTGAGGCAGCACTGGATGTGCACCTCTGTTTTACTCCTAATGGTCTTAACCCGGATTCCCCAGAGTCCGGGTTTTTTTTGCCTTTATTTGTAGGAGCGGGGGATGGCGGCCCCCCCATTTTTATTAAAA
>NZ_JASCPQ010000052.1:0-36956 GCF_029959305.1 Pseudomonas sp. PS01297 | reverse complement strand
GGCTTGCTCGCGATGAGGCAACACGGTGTGTCAGTGACACCTTGTTGATTCAATCGCGAGCAAGCCCGCTCCCACAGAGATGCTTACTTGCCGGGCACCAGGGTGAGGCGGGTTTTGCCGTACACGCTGTCAAAGTTCTGCGGCTGCATCGGGAAACTCATGTATTGCCCCTTGAGCCAGGGATCAATGCCGTCAGTGTAATGCGGGCTGGCCGGATTGCTGGATTGCCCGGTGCTGTTCTGGCCCATCATCGGTTCGCTTTGGCCAAAATCGACGATCATGCGCATGGCCGGAATCACGGTGGTTGCAAAGCTGTCGCTGCCGATACTGTAGGCCGCCGTATTCAGGGTGGTGTGATCGCCGCCCGCAGCAATAGGCTCACGCACGGTCTGGCCATTGCTGTTGCGCCACAGGTAGTGGTGCAGTTTGCCCCACTGCCATGCCCGGTGGTCGCTGCCCATCAGGCTGTCGCCCGTGGTAATGGCGGCTGCCAGGCTGCGGGCCAGAATGGCCGGCTTGTCTTCTTTTTGCGGGGTGCGGGTGTCGTCCCAGAACGGGCTGTCTTCACGGCCCAGCAAGTGATCGCTGAGGGCCGAGTACGACAAGTTGCTGTTGGCAATAAAAGCCTTCCAGGTGTCGCTGGACTCCGGGCCCAGTTTGTCGAGGAAGATTTGCCGGGTGCTTGCCTGCAAGAACAGCTCGTACAGCGCCGCATCAGCCGAGGTCGGGCTGAGCTTGCCGTCAAAGGCCATCAATCGGCTCAAGGCTTCATTGGCCTTGGCCTGATCTGCAGCAGGCAAGGCGGCGATGGCGTGTTTCAGCGGTTGGGCCATGCCCGGAGCGCTGAACATGGCCTTGAGTTTGGCGGCAAACAAGGTGGTCTGGTCGTACTGCATGGCGATCATGCTGCGGGCATCCTGTTTGCCGCTGCCTGCCAATTGGGCCAAGCGTTCGCTGCGCTCAGGCGACAACCACGAATTGGACAGTTGCATGCCGTAGCCGTAAGCGGCCGTGCGCTGGTTTGCTGTGCCCAGCCAGCCTTGCGCCGGGTCTTGATCGTAAGGATGGAGCATGGCGTCAGCGTAACCGTCCCAGTCATAACGGCTGTCCCAGCCCGGTGACGGGTACAGGCCCACGCCATCGCGGCGGTTAGGGTACAGGCCGGTGACCTGCCAACCGATATGGCTGGCATCGGCGTACAGCAGGTTCAGCGCAATCGCGCGGATTTCGCGGCTGGCGTCTGACGCGCTTTCACTGTTTTGCGCACGGGACAGGTCGAAGAACGCATCCAGGGTTTTGTCGCCCTTGAAGTCCGGGGTTTGCAGGGCCAGCCCCAGGCTGCTGTTCAGCGCCGTGGTTGTGCCAATCACACTGTTCAGCAGTGGGCCGTGGCGTGTTTCGTAAATGACTTCGCGAATCGGGCGCTGACCTTTGACGAAAAAGGTTTCGTTGCGCACCGACGCGGGTAGCCATTTACCATCGGCCAAGTAATACAGGCTGTTGCCCTGGCGCTTGAGTTTTTCCAGGAACACATCCTGGTTGTCGCCCATGGCCATGCTCATGCCCCACGCGACCTTACCGTTGAAACCGGCCAGCAATGTCGGCAAACCCGCAATCGAGGCGCCCGCCGCCTGGTATTTAGGCGCGCGAATCTGCACGTAGCTCCATGCCGACGGAACGCCTATGGGCTGATGAATATCGTTGGCCAGCAGGCTTTTGCCACTGCGGCTGCGTTGTGGGCCAATGGCCCAGTCACTGGATGCCGTGACGCCCGGCAAATTGAGAGCGGTCACGCGCTCAAGCGCTTGAGTCACGCCGGTCAACCCTGGCAACTGGCTGGTCAGATTCAGGCCGTTGAGTTTTTCGGCTTCAGCGGTCGGCAATTGTTCATTGGGGTAGGTCGGCGTTAGCCACGCGAGGTGGCCGGCGCCGACTTTTTGCGCAAGGACCAGTGTGTTGAGTTCTTCTTGCAGGTTGACCGAGGTCGAGAAGTTCAACAGGCTAAAAATCAGGGCCGAGTCTTCGGGTTTCCAGTACTCCGCTTTGTAGCCCGCCTGGGCGAGGTCGGCAGGGAGCTTGTCGCGGTAGCGGAACAGATACGCGTTAACGCCGCGGGCATAGACCTCAAAAAACTTTTTGAGGCGGGGTGAGGCGCTTTTATACAGCTCGTCAGCGGTTTTTTTCAGGTTAATGCTGCGCATCAAACGGTCGCTGTCCAGTGCATCGGCGCCGTCCAGTTCGGCCAAGCGGCCTTGGGCCAGCAAGCGCAGGCGCACCATCTGGCTGATCCGGTCACCGGCATGGACATAGCCCAAGGTGAACAGCGCATCATGGAAACTGCTGCTTTCGATCAGCGGGATGCCCTGGCTGTTGCGTCGCACCGAGACGTTTTGCGCCAAGCCTTTTAGCGGCTGCATACCGGAAGCCGGCAGCAGGCTCTCGCCGGACAGTGAGTTAAGTTGGCAACCGGACAGACCCAGCAGGCTGACCATCGCCGCGGCAGCGCCGAACCGGGGTAAAAAATGAGTAAGGGCTGGCGAGGCCATGGCAAAGCTCCTGCGGGGGGAATGTCATCGAAAGGCGCTACGTTAGTGAGGCCGATGACACTGCGCAAGTGCTATCTATGGCGCTATGCGGGGCTACTGGCAGGGGCGAGTTTGCATTGCGATCTTTTGGTTTTTTTAACGATCGCGAATCAAGCCCGCACCTGCAGATAAGGGGGCTATTTCGGCGGGTTGATCTTGTCTACCAGTGCGTACGCACGTTGGGTCGCCGGGCGAGCCTTGATGCGCTCGAACCACACTTTCAGCGCCGGGAAGTCATCCAGGTTCTGGCCCTGGAGATCATGTGACACAGTCCACGGGTAAATCGCCATGTCAGCAATGCTGTATTCATCGCCGGCAACAAACTGACGGCCTTCCAGTTGCTTGTTCAACACACCATACAGACGAGCGGTTTCGTCGGTGTAGCGCTTGAGCGCATAAGGGATTTTCTCGGCCAGGCGCTTGAAATGATGATTTTGCCCGGCCATTGGTCCCAGGCCACCCATTTGCCAGAACAGCCATTGCAAGGCGACTTGCCGCCCGCGCAGGTCTTTAGGCAAAAACAGACCGGTTTTTTCCGCGAGGTACAACAAGATTGCGCCAGATTCGAACAGCGACAGCGGTTCACCGCCATCGGCCGGTTGGTGGTCGACAATGGCCGGGATGCGATTGTTTGGGGCGATCTTCAGGAAGGAGGGTTCGAACTGCTCGTTTTTACTGATATTGACCGGGTGAATCGTGTACGCCAGGCCTGCTTCTTCAAGAAACAGGGAGATTTTGTGGCCGTTTGGCGTAGTCCAGTAATAAAGATCGATCATGAAGGGCTCCAGAAGGGAAGATTCACACAGCAGTCGCGGATCTCTGCGAACGCCTGTTTTACTCCCAATGGCCCCTCGGTTACAAAAGGTTTACGCAGCCCCTGAAACAAACACGCCGCACGTGCTCAAGGCAGGTGCGGCGCGGGCAGAGCGGTCTGAAGAATCAGGCGCCGTGGCACTTCTTGAACTTTTTGCTGCTGCCACACGGGCAGGCATCGTTACGACCAACGTCTTTCAAGGCGTTGCGCACCGGCTCTTGTGGCGCGTGCCCGCAGTTCGGGCCGTGTACATGGCCGTGATCGTGGTCATGATGGTCATGATCGTGGTTGCAGTCTGGGCCATGAACGTGGGGTTGCTGGGTCATTACTCAATCACTCTGGAATAAAATCGCCGGGCATTATCTCGCCTTTACGCACCACGTGCACGTCGTAACCGAAGAACAGGCCGGTCTGTAACGTACCGTCGAGCCGATAAGGGATCGGCTGGTCGGGCGACTCAAGCAATTTGATCAGCGGGCGCATGTGTTGCCACAGGTTGGTCCGCACCGGCACCACCAGATCTGCATGGCTGTTGGGCTCGACACTGAACCAGCGGCTGTACTCACCTTCAGTCAGTTTTACCGGCCCTAAATAAAGTGTGTAGACCAGCCCGCGCACGGTGAGAGTGGAGTCGTTAGGGTTATCGATTCTAAAGTGCAGCTTGAAGCGTTGTTCCAGCAGTTTGGCCCGGACCAACTCGACATGCTCCAGTTTTAACTGGGGGTCTTTGTCATCCGTTTCAAACCACGAAGCACAGCCTGAAAGCGCAAGGATCATCACCAACGCCAAGGTTCTGGTTAAACGAGCTTTAGAATCCATTCTTTACTCCCGGCTTATTGGCCGAAGAAACCCGCGCAGCATTTTTTGAACTTCTGCCCGCTGGCGCAAGGGCAACCATCATTACGCCCCACCTTGAGTGGCACTGTCGGGTCGATGAAGTACCAACGCCCTGCGTTCTGTACGAATGACGAGCGCTCCCGATGGCTGTGCTCGCCATTGACGTCATGCCAGCGCGCGGTAAAGGTCACAAAGGCATGCTCGGGTTGACCACCGAAAACCTCGTTGCTTTCAACGTCCAGGCCCAACCAGGTGCTTTGAGCGCTCCACTGCGCGATGGACGGGCGATCGAGCCCGGCTTGCTGCACAGGCAGCGTGGTCTCGACCAGATAGTCAATCAAGCCCAGCACATAGGCGCTGTAGCGCGAGCGCATCAGGGTTTCGGCGCTCGGGGCCGGGTGCCCGGCGTGATAAGTCCCGCAGCAGGCGCTTAGCAAGTTGCCGCTGCCACACGGGCAAATAGATGTACTCATCGGCTTACCACCAGTACTTGCCAAAGTTTTCCGGGTTGGCCCAAAACCTGGCGTTGAGCCAGTCGGGTACTTGTTTGTATTCGCGTAAGTCGTAAGTAAAGAGGGTCAATATCTGTTCGTCACGCTGAAAACGCTCATTGTTTTGTAGGGCTAAAGCGAAAAAGTCCGTTTCTTTCCAATCACAGGCTGTGAGATCCGCCAACACGGCGATGCGGCTGGCGTTCAAGTTACGAATTCCGCCCAGCAACTCCAGGCCTTCGCGCTTGGACAGGTGCTCCAGGCAGTCGACCGCCAGGGCCAGGTCGAAACGTTGTGCCGCCACGTCGGCAGGCAGTGTGCCGGGCATTGCCTGGGCGACATGAACATCAGGGTGGGCTTGTTTATAAGCCTCCAATGCCGGGAACTGGCTGGCGCCGACCACCAGGACACGTTGCGGAGAGTAAGTGTCGAGCAACGCCGCTAGCGCTTGCTGAGGTGTTCGTGTGGAAAAAGCAGGGGTCGTCATCTCAAGTCCTCAATCAGAGCGCTCAAGACTAGCCTGCCCGGAGCCTGTGGCCTAGGTCTGTCAGCGTTTGATTGCGAGCCGCGTCGTTTTGTTTTCTGTGCAGGTGGTAACGGGATACCACCTGCCACTGCAACAGGCAGGGGTAAATAACTGAAAGGTCCTGTGACCGCCCAGCCAACTAAGGAATGTCCATGTCGGTGTCTACACGCCCCGCTGTCCCCATCCAAACCCTGTCCTCGCCTGTCCAACAGGCGGTATCTGCCCATTTTTCCAGCCGTCCACGTATTGAAAATCTGGTTCGCAGCACGCTGCTGATTGCATTTCATGAGCGCTACCCGACGTTGTCGGTTGATCTGGCCAGCACACGCCTGGCTACCCCTCGGGAGGGCGGGGGGTGGGAGTTGCCTCTGTTGATTGATCGAGTTACCGGCTATCTGGCCAGCGGCGCCGTGTTGGAAATCGGCGAAATCATTCACCCTCACACGTATTTTTTTTTAGCGGATCCTCAAGGCAATCGGCTCAAGCTCGCTGATGGGCATGAAGTCGATATGAAAGTCATCGAGGCGCTCATCAAAGAGTTGCCTTGGCGTCTGCCGATAGAATTTAAAAGCGCGCTGACTGCATATTGGAATGAGCCTGTTGAGGGCGGTGTCAGCCGCTGGCGATGGCTCAGTAACCTTCTCAAAGATACGCTGACCATGAAGGTCATGCAGTCAACCACACTGAGCGACCCGCAGCTGGAGACGGTGCGTCAGGTGCTCGACTATGCGCAGAGTGAAGAAAGGATCAGCCGTTACGGTGACCATGCAACTCGCGTCTATTACCTGCAATCTACGCTGACCTACCCGGGGAGAACTGAGAGTCTTGTTACGCCCCATATTTTGCTGGTGCGTTACCCGCAAGAGCAGGCCTCGCAGCCATTGGTCATGCTGTGCATGCCAGATGGGAGCATTGAAACATTCAGTTCAGTTGAGTCGGCTGCGCAGTCCAGAGCCCGTGTTGCCGAGGCACTATATGCCGTCGATACCATAACCACCAAACGTTATGAAATTGACGGAGACGCCTTTGATGCGCAAGCGGGGCTTATCCTCGGCAAGCACATAAGCAACCTTTCAGAGCTGAAGTTGCCCACCTCTTTAGGTCTTGAAGTGCTTAAAGCGACCTGTTTGCAGATCACCGATGCCTCAAGTTTTTTTCTCAACACCAGAGCACCCTCAGCGGGTGACGTGAGGCAAGTGCAATCTAAACTCCCGCAGTGGTTAACAAAGGCATCCAGCGCCGATCAAGCGCGATATCGTACCTGGAGCCTGGCGCTGGCCAGTGCGAAAAAAAGCGCTCAAGGCCTGAGCTATCTGAGCGATATTCCCGACATTCACAGCTTTGTTGTGAACTCGCTCAAACAACAGCTTTTGCTTGATCAGCAACGTTACGAGCAGCCGGTCCAAGACGCAGCAGCATTGGCGGCCTGCGAGCCGGACGATGTCCAGCTGACATTCTTGCTGGTGACGGGCACATTTGCGCCGGGCAGCACCAATGTTTCGGGTTTGACCGAGCGGGTGACAATGACCCTGACAGAACTGGCCCTTAAAAATCTTTCGGGTAAACCTCAGGGCGAGGTCATTAAGATAGAACACCGCAATGGGCTACCTCTGCCAGCATGGTTCACGGCTGCTTATATCACCCAACGTAACGGGCTGATTGAGGCGGTCGATATTGGTAAAAATTACCCTGAAAAACTGAAGGCTTACTTGCTGGATGACCCGTTATTAAGCGCCGATCGTGAAAAGCGCTTTTCTGGGCAGCTCAAGTGGCAATTACCTCTGCAAGCGCTCGAACTGAGCCTCAAGGGGGAGGCCGGGATGACGCCTTTGGGCGCGCGATATGTGGCAGCACTCATGGAGACAGAAGCTTACAACCGTTCAGTTGACGGCCAGACCATCGTGATTCGTGCCTTGGCGTTACTGAGCAGTGCTGAGGCCAAGCCAGATGTCGTGAGCAATATGTTCATCATCGAGCCGTTGAATCTCGACGCAGGGCCGCATGTGTTGTATCGACCTCTGTATGAGAAGTCGTTAGAGGAATTTACCTCTCGTGCCGCACTGATGGAGACCATTGCGACGCCCTCTGAGCTGCAAACCAGTATTCTGACCTGGCTGACCGACAGCGCACGGAAGATGTACGACAACGGAGGTTTTAAAGAGCCCCATTTCGTACGTTTTAATCTTGAAGATGACTTCCCGGTGACAACGTTTGAGAAGCCTGAACCTGCAACGCTGGCTGTAAACGGTACCGGTGGTGATCTGGCCCAGCATCTGGGTAATGGCCGACTTTTGCCTTACCTGTATCAAATCAATGCGCTTTCACTCGTGCATCAGGCTGATCGCGATACCGTGTCCAACCGTGAAAGCCGGTGTCGCCTTTTTCTGCAGGGAGCCAATCTGTTTTTCAATATTTTCATGCTGCCCTATCTTCGCGGGCCGGTGATGCTGACAGCCTGGTTCCTTCTGCTGGTCCAAGCACTTGCTCGGGATGTCCCGGCGTTGAGCAGTGATGACGCGGTAACCCGTGAGTTGGCCGTTGTCGATTTATTACAAAATCTGGCGATGGTTTTGCTTCAAGTGAGAGCAATCTCAACGCCTCCACTTGCAAGCCCGCAAGCCAGGTCGACACCCCTGTTACGTAGAGCCCCTATCCCGCGACGTGCTTCCAAAGCGTGGCCACCGCGGCCTCCTGCCACCGTCAAGGACGGTGTCGTGTTCATGCCCGGGGAGTGGCAAAAAAAAGCCATTGAAGATCTGGATTTCAGTTTTGCCAGTGCCAACAACCGGCTTACGCCTGATTTGCGTAAAAAACTTGAGTCGCTTGCAGTGCCCAAGCCTCAAGCACTGCCATTACCTGAACGCTCGGGAGCTTTGGCTGGCCTCTACTTAACAGAGGGCGGCGGGTATGCCTTGATTGATGAGGCTTATTACCCCGTGCAGATCGAGGCGGGTGAGGTGAGTATTGTGGGGGGGCCAGCCTTGCAGTCTGATGCGCAAGGGCGCTGGTCAGTGAATCTGAAGTTGCGCTTAAGCGCAGGCGCTCCGGGCAAGCAGGTAAAAGCTGTGCGTGAGCGCAATATTCAGCGAGCGAAAGAACTGCAAGATGAACTGTCAGCCAAAGGGGTTGCGAATGATAAGCTAAAAACAAAAATTGAAGTGTATGAAAAGTTAGTCAAGGTATTTGAAGACGATTCGCGCAGAACAGTCGATGAGGTATTAGAACAGCGCCAAAAATATGTAGCAGAAATGATGTCAGGTATCAAAAGCGTAGAGTCAATGATTGATGTTGTTAAAAAAGCAAAAGAGCTGAACCTTGATATACCCGATCAGGTGATGATTGGTTATATGGATGAGATCGTTGGATTTCTGGATGCGTGCTTGAAGCAAGGAGATAAAATTCGGAAGGTGATGATTGACAAATGGGACGCTGCCGGTTTAAGTCCCATGGGCTCTTCTTTTTCAGAGTTGGATGTGTACTCAGCCAATGTAGCTCTATACAGAGAACGTATGAATGCCAATCTTAAGGTCAATAATCAGACTATAGAGTGGATTGAGAAATTAAAAAAATATATCGACGACATGGCCGAATTTGGGACGCAAGGTAGAAAAAGGTCAGAACAATTACGCGAAGTGCTCGCGGGCAAAGTTCTCACGCCCTTGTATATCAAGCAAGTCCAGGTGGTGGAGTTTGAGGGCATCAGTCTCAAGGTTTTAAATAACGACCTTGCATTAGAGTTGAGAGAAATATCGGCCCCACTCCGTGAGCAAATACAAACACACGATCAACTCAATAAGCTGGAGTTCTCCTCCGGTGAGCGTCTGGATGTTTTGAACAGCTTGGTGGAACAGTATGGTCACGTGCTGGATGGGCTTTTAGGTTTTCGCATTGTGCATGCCGAAGAAGTTGATGCTGAGGCTTTTCAAGCGTTTGTTGACTTGGTGACAGGTGTCTATAAAGAGGCTGAGCAGCAACTGGCCAATGAACTGGAACCCCTTAAAAAGTTAAGTGCAAAGAGTAAAGACAAAAAGCAGTCTTTATCCTCTCGGCCGCAAAAACGTATTTTTAATACGCGCAATAAAGGGCGTTTGATTGGGGATGTGAAACCGCAACAGGCAGGCGCAACGGGTGAAGAGGTAGAAGTTCGTACTGATCAAGATAACGAACTGCTGTCTACCTATATTAAAAAAGGAGATGAGTGGGAACTTGTCTCTGTCGCCCGTTCTGACGCGCCAATTCCCCCGGGCCGTAAATTGCCTGAGATAAAAAAGGAGGCGCTGAAACTTTATAATATGGCCGATATTCACCTCAGGCGTTCATAGGGGCTTATTAATAGCGCCAGGTACCCTCAAGAGGCCGAAGAAACGTTGTTGCATGTGGCTGAACGCTTGAACAAATGCGCTGCGCAACTGGAAGAGGCCAGCAGGGCAGACACCGAAAGCTGGCGCCAACGGGAGGATCTGGAGTTAGTGGGGGGCATGCGAGCCAGAGCCAAGGACATGAGCACGAAGGCGCATGAATTGCGTGTTCGTTTAAGCCTGAAACTCCCCCCGACCCATGGCAGCCTTCAATTCTTGCTTGAAAAGAATCTGGTGAACATCACGTTGAACCGCAAGCGTTCGAAGCTTAAACGAGATTTTATTGATGAGTACGCTATCAAAGATGCTGCTGGCAATTTTATCTGGTGCGCGCATTTTCACTACAAGGACGCCACTACGCCTAAAGCGGATTATTCGGTGGCGCACCTCAAGCGTTGGAGCCAGCGAACGTCTGATTATTGGTCGTTGAAGGCAAAGGCGAAAAATCAGCACGAAGTGGTTGAGGTGCATCGCGGTCAGATCGGTAAGAACCTTGCAGAACAATGGTTTTTGCCGTTAACCACGTAATGACATGAACTGCGGCTTAAATACCTCACCTGCGTGGAATGCGCGGTGAGGTATTTTTGCAGGGACCTCTGGCGCAGCTATCCTGCTAGCCGTTAATGTTCGCTTAAAGAAAAACATAGAAAGGGCTGTTGCATGAAGGTGCTTTGGGGACTGGGGAAGGTGCTGACGTTGTTGTTCTGGGTTGTCGTTGCGATCAACGTTTTCAAACCCTTGAGCAATCCGTTCGACCTGCTGATTAACCTGGCGGGTAGTCTGCTGTTTTTGACCCATTTGCTGGAACTGCTGCTGTTCAATAGCAGTCTGCAAGGGCGCCCACATCCTTGGCGTGACCGACTGTACATTCTTTTAGTGGGCATCCTGCACGTGCAAACCCTCCCTAAATCTTCAGGCCAGGACAACAGTCATGCGTAAGTTATGTTTAATGGCGGCCCTATGCAGCCCGCTTGCCCATGCCGAGGTGGTGCAGGTCGAGGCTAACTCGATGATGCGTCTGCCCGCGAATGTGGCCGTCCTGAAACTCGAAAAACTCGATGTGGCGGACTACGGCACGTTGCTGATTCCGGCGGGTGTCAGTCAGGTTGACATTGATCAACTGCATCTGGGGCATGAATCACGCATCGTCATCGTGCCGGCTGAGCGCGGGATTGAGCTGCGTGTGGCCAATGCCGAGCTGGGTGAAGGCAGCCAGATCAGCACGCGTGGAGCGCCGGGGACGTTTGAAAAACCGGCCAGACCTGCGCGCGATCTGAACTTGAGGATTGAAGCGCTGCAGGCTGATCAACTGTCCATTGACGCCCGTGGCGGCACTGGCGCACCGGGTTTTGTCGGGCTTGATGGTGGCAATGGTGATGAACCGGGTTGCACCTGGGGATCGGCCGGAGCAGGCGCCAATGGTGACGACGGCGGTAATGGGCATCAGGGCGCTGCGGGGGCACAGGTACGGGTCGAACTGCCCCGGGACTTCCCCGATGAACAGATCAACGTACTGGTCGACGGCGGTGCAGGCGGCAAACCCGGTGCGGCCGGACGGGCAGGTGCGGGTGGCAAATCCAAAGGCTGCATTGTTTACCGTACCGATGGCGGCAAATCGGGTCGCCCGGGCCAGACCGGGCAACCGGGTGATGCTGGCCCTGCAGGCGCCGTGACGGTCCAGCGGTTGTAAGAAACACCCACGCCTCGCGATTTTTAAACATCAAAAGATCGCGAGGCAAGCTCGCTCCTACAGTTAGGAGTTAGGGACCCATTCAAAATATGGGGCGCGCACCGGCAATCGCCACCAGCGCCAGCCCTATCAGCAAGTTGCACCCGACCAGGCGGCGAATCCGCCCCATCACCGCTGCGCCTGCCGCCCATTCCTGAGCCTCAACGGTCCTGCGCAATTCGGGCAGTTGCAGTGATTGAATGCGGATAAACAGGGCGACCATGACAATGTACACGCCCATCATGATCTGCACATAACGGGGCGCCGTTTCGAACCCGCTAAAGCGCATGTGCAGCAGGCCGACACCGCTTATCGGCAAAATCACCACAGCGACCCACACCCAGCCAAAAAAACGTTGAAACACTTCAACCCACAGTTTTAACCGGGCTGGGCCCTCAAGGGCCGTCATTGCGGCGGGGCGCAGGATCATCCAGGCGAAAAACATCCCGCCCACCCAGATCAGGGCAGCCAGTAAATGCAGGCTGTAAGCAACAGCGAAGGTGGTCATTGGGGTACTCCGTTCGGCGCAGGATCAATTAGCGGGGTATGATAGCGGCCATTCGAACCACTGAAAATTTATCCAGCGTTTCTTGCGCCCGAAGAACCATGATTAGTACCGAACTCAAATCCCAGATCCAGGGCGCTTATTCGCGTTTTCTCGAAGCCAAGAGCCTCAAGCCGCGCTATGGCCAGCGTCTGATGATTGCTGAAGTCGCCAAAGTGCTGGGCGATATCGATACCGACGAAGAAAACCATCGTACCGGCGACCCGGCGGTGGTTGCCGTTGAAGCGGGCACCGGTACCGGTAAAACCGTGGCTTACAGCATGGCCGCCATTCCTACCGCCAAGGCTGCCGGCAAGCGCCTGGTGATTGCCACGGCGACCGTCGCCCTGCAGGAGCAAATCGTCTACAAAGACCTCCCGGACCTGATGCGCAATAGCGGGCTGAATTTCAGCTTTGCGCTGGCCAAGGGCCGTGGGCGTTACATGTGCCTGTCCAAACTCGACATGCTGCTGCAAGAAGGCCACGCGCAAACCGCGACCGCGCAGCTGTTTGAAGAGGAAGGCTTCAAGATTGAAGTTGATGAAGCCAGCCAAAAACTGTTTACCAGCATGATCGAAAAGCTGGCCGGCAATAAATGGGACGGTGACCGCGACAGCTGGCCCCAAGCCCTGGAAGACCAGGATTGGGCACGCCTGACTACTGATCACAGCCAGTGCACCAGCCGCCATTGCCCGAACTTCGGCCAGTGCGCCTTTTACAAGGCCCGCGAAGGCATGGGTAAGGTCGATGTGATCGTCACCAACCACGACATGGTGCTGGCTGACTTGGCGTTGGGCGGTGGCGCGGTTTTGCCGGACCCGCGTGACACGCTCTATGTGTTCGACGAAGGTCACCACTTGCCAGACAAAGCCATCGGCCACTTTGCCCACTACACCCGTTTGCGCTCGACCGCTGACTGGCTGGAGCAAACCGGCAAAAACCTCACCAAACTGCTCGCTCAGCATCCGTTGCCGGGCGACTTGGGGCGTTTGCTGGAGCAAGTGCCGGAGCTGACCAAAGAGATCAAGGCCCAGCAACAATTCATGTTCAGTGCCTGTGAGCAAATCGCTGACTTCAAGGTCGGCGAAGAGCCAGAAGGCCGTGAACGCCCACGCCACCGTTTTGTGGGTGGCGTGATCCCTGATCACCTGCGTGAAATGGGCGTTGAACTGAAGAAAGGCTTTTCACGCCTGACCGACGTGTTCACCCGTTTGACCGACCTGCTCAAGGACGGCATGGAAGGTGAGGTCAACATCGGCATCTCCAGCCAGCAGGCCGAGGAATGGTATCCGTTGTTCGGCAGCTTGCTGTCGCGGGCTCAGGGCAACTGGGAGCTGTGGACGGCCTTCACCACTGAAGACCCGGAAGACAACCCGCCGATGGCGCGCTGGCTGACCCTGGCTGAAAGTGGTTCGCTGTTCGACATCGAGGTCAACGCCAGCCCGATTCTGGCGGCCGAGATGCTGCGTCGTAACCTGTGGAACGTAGCCTACGGTGCGCTGGTGACCTCGGCGACGCTGACCGCACTGGGCACGTTTGATCGCTTCCGCATGCGCGCCGGTCTGCCGAAAACCGCAGTCACGGCGGTGGTGCCGAGCCCGTTTCATCACGCCGATGCCGGGGTGTTGCGCGTGCCGGACCTCAAGGCTGACCCGCGCGATGCGACGGCGCATACGGCGGCGATCATTCGTGATCTGCCGGGGTTGGTAGAAGGTTCGCGCGGCACGTTGGTGCTGTTCTCTTCGCGCAAGCAGATGCAGGACGTTTTTGACGGCCTGGAGCGAGACTGGCGCAAGCAAGTGTTTATCCAGGGTAACTTGTCCAAACAAGAGACCCTGAACAAGCACAAGGCGCGGGTGGATGGCGGCGACTCCAGTGTGTTGTTCGGCCTGGCCAGTTTTGCTGAAGGTGTGGACTTGCCCGGTGCTTATTGCGAGCACGTGGTCATCGCTAAAATCCCCTTCTCGGTGCCCGATGATCCTGTTGAAGCAGCTTTGGCAGAATGGATCGAAGCCCGTGGCGGTAATCCCTTCATGGAGATTTCAGTGCCCGATGCATCGCTCAAGCTGGTGCAGGCCTGCGGGCGTTTGCTGCGTACCGAACAGGACCGCGGCACCATCACATTGCTCGATCGGCGGCTGGTGACTCAGCGCTATGGCAAGGCGATTCTGAATGCCTTGCCGCCGTTTCGACGCGAAATTTCATAAGTGCAAGCCGGCGTCCATGCCGGCCTTGCTGTCGTCTATGCTGTGAGCTTCAAAAGCCTCACAGGCCGTATTTGGCCGTTAGGGAGAACCAGATTCATATGATTCGCCGTTCACTGTCTGCAGCTTTTGCGTTGCTGGTCACGACCCCGCTGTTGGCGGCGCCTGCCGGTCAACAAACCCTGTTCAATTTCGTTCGCCCGGCCGATGTGGTGCAAGTGGCGACCGTGGATGCGAACTTGCCGCAATACAACGCAGAGCAAACGGCGGAAGGTGAAGTACTGCGTCGTGTGACCTTTAACCCGGCCGCAGCCCCCAGCTTGCGCCTGACCCCGCAAGCCGGTGTGTGGGACTGGTCGCAATCGGGAATGATGACCCTGCGTATACAAAACGCCATGAACTGGGCCCTTACGCTCGATGTGACGGTGCAAAGCAAGGACGGCAAGACCCTCACCAGCCGTGTTGACCTGCCGGCCGGCCCCGCACAAACCCTGTTGCTGCCGTTGCAGGCCAACTCTCCCCGCAGCCAGGGCATGCGCGCAGGCCCGCCGATGCCAATGACTATCGACGGGCAACGCAGTTTACTGGCCAGCAGCCAGGGCGAAATTGATCGCAGCCAAGTGGTGTCGGTAACGCTGTCGATTCCGCAGCCCAATGCCGCTCAAAGCATCCTCCTGGAACGCTTCGGTGTGCAGGACGGCGCAGGTGTGATCAAGACCGTTTATGGCTCGATTGTCGATGGCTACGGCCAGTCCACTCGGGCCAAATGGCCGGAGCGTGTGTCCAGCGATGAGCAACTTAAAGCCGCAGCAGCCAAAGAGCAGCAACAGCTCAAGGGCTGGCTGGCGGCGCGCAACGGGCTGGATCAGTACGGCGGGTTGCTCAAAGGCCCTGCGTTTGACGCGTCGGGTTTTTTCCGTACAGAAAAACGTAATGGCCGCTGGTACCTGGTCACCCCTGAAGGTCATCCGTTTTACTCGTTGGGCCTGAACGCGGTGACTGCCGAGGACAGCCAGACCTACGTGACTGGCCGTGAGTGGATGTTTACCGATTTGCCCAAGTCCGGTGCGCCTTTGGCCGGTTATTACGGGACTTCCGATCATGACAGCAATAACGGCTCCTCCCAGGGGCGAGCGTTTGATTCGGGGCGCTGGTACAACTTCTACGCGGCCAACTTGCAGCGGCTCTACGGTGAGCCGTGTGTGGCCGGAAAAACCGAGCCGGGCGCCGATCCCGCAATTCCTTGTGCCCCTGAAGCCTTTGATGCCAAGCGTTGGCAGGCCCACACCCTGGATCGCCTGCAAGCCTGGGGTTTTAATACGATCGGTAACTGGAGCGACCCTGCGCTGGGTGTCAACGATCGCGTGCCTTACACCTTGCCGTTGTCGATTGTGGGCGATTACAACAGCATCAGTACCGGCACCGATTGGTGGGGCGGCATGCCCGACCCGTTTGACCCGCGCTTTGCCATGGCCACCGAACGCGCAGTCGCGATTGCCGCCCGCGATCACCGTGATGACCCGTGGCTGATCGGCTACTTTGCCGATAACGAACTGGCGTGGGCTGGCGGCGGTGACGACCCGCAGTCACGTTTTGCCCTGGCGTTGGGCACCTTGCGCATGACCACCGATGCGCCGGCCAAGCGTGCGTTCCTCAAGCAACTGCGCGACAAGTACCGCAACCAGCAAGGCTTGTCCAAAGCCTGGGGCGTTGATATCCCGGCGTGGGAATTGATGGAAGACCCGGGGTTCAACGGCCCGCTGCCGAATGCAGAGCATCCGGAAATTGAAGCGGATTACACCTACTTCCAGAAAGTCTTTGCCGATACGTACTTCAAGACCATCTCCGATTCGCTGAAATGGCATGCGCCGAATCACTTGCTGCTGGGTGGGCGCTTTGCCGTGAGTACGCCTGAGGCCGTGGCGTCGTGCGCGCAGTATTGCGACGTGCTGAGCTTCAACTTCTACACCCTGCAACCGCAGGACGGTTATGACTTCGCCAAGCTGCGTGAACTGAACAAACCGGTGATGATCACCGAGTTCAATTTCGGCTCCCGCGACCGTGGCCCGTTCTGGGGTGGCGTGACTGAAGTGGCCAGCGAAGAAGCGCGTGGCCCGGCGTATGCGAAGTTCATTAAGCAGGCCGTGGCCGAACCGTCGATTGTCGGGGTTCATTGGTTCCAGTACCTGGACCAGCCGGTAACCGGCCGCTTGCTAGATGGTGAAAACGGCCACTTCGGCATGATCGGCATCACCGACCTGCCGTTCACCGGTTTTGTCGACAGCGTGCGCAAGACCAACCTGCAAGCGCTTGACCAGTTGGGCCAGGAGGCGGCGAAAGCCCAGGTTGAGGCCGACAAAACCCTCAAAGCCCCGGTGCAGACCCCGCAGGACGCCAACGGCGGCCGCTCTGGTGCCGGCCACGCCGGCGGGCATTCGGGCAAAGGTCACTGATATTTCTGATTAGCGGCGATACATTTTGTCGCACCAGCGGGCTTGGAGCTTCACTTCTTGGCGTCGGCGACTAAGGTTTGCGTTCCAATTGAAGGGAGTCAAACCAATGGACGCAAAAGGATCGTGTGATAGTCGGTTTGCAGCGGTGCAGCAAGCCTTTGAAGAAATCTTTGATGACCCCCAGGAACTTGGCGCAGGGCTGTGCATCCAGGTCGGCGGCGAGACGGTAGTCGACCTCTGGGCGGGCGTGGCGGATTTAGAAAGGACCAAACCCTGGAATCGGGACACCCTGGTCAATACCTACTGCGCGATAAAACCCTTTACTGCGGTTGCCACCTTGATGTTGGTGGAAGAGGGCAAGCTGGCGCTCGACCAGCCGATTGCCCATTACTGGCCTGAGTTTGCCCAGGGTGGCAAGGATCAGGTCACCTTGCGCCAAGTGTTGTCGCATACCTCCGGGACACCTGCCTTGCGCCTGCCGAGTCGCACGCCCGAGATGTATGACTGGGATGAGATGGTCAAAAAAACAGCCGCCGAGCCGTTATGGTGGCAGCCAGGCACAGAACTTGGGTATGGCGCTACGACTTACGGGTGGATTCTCGGTGAATTGATCCGTCGGGTTGATGGTCGGGAGCCCTGCCGGTTTATTCGAGAGCGCATTACCGAGCCCAACGGATTGGAAGTACAGCTGGGGGTGGCTGAGCAGGACTTTCATAGAATCGCCCACTTTGGCCGGGCTGAAGGGCGTGAAGGCGACAGCTTTGCGATAGCCTTGCGGCATGTAATGTCTAAACAACCCGAGCACGTGGCGACACTGGCATTTACCAACCCTGCTGTAGGCCCCAAACAAACCACGGATCCTCGCTGGTGGTCTTACCGGCAACCGGGTGTGAACGGTCATGGCACGGCTCATGGCCTGGCCGGTTTTTACAGTGCGCTGCTCGGCGGGCGTCTGATTGGCCCTGAACTGCTCAGCGAGTTCACCCGCGAGCACAGCAACAGCATGGACCGCGTGTTATTGCGCCCGATGCGCTATGGCTTGGGCTGCATGTTGGAGCAGCAAGCTGACCAGGCCGCCTCCAAGTGCATGGGCCCTAATACCTTTGGGCATGTCGGGTTGGGTGGCCCGGTCAGTTTTGCAGACCCGGAACGGGATGTGAGCTTTGGTTTCGTGACCACGACCATCGGTAGCCATGTTTTGCTGGATCCGCGTGTCCGTAAGCTTGCCACGTTGGCCTACGCCGCACTTTAACGTCCTGGGCGGCCTGATAAGTGCTGCGGATTGCGATCTTCAACCCCGCGAAGATCGCAGTCTCTTGCCGCGCTTGATCAGGCCGTTGCCCCGGACTTTTTCACAAAAAATCCATCTCGCGCCTGATACCCTGCGCACCTTGATGAAAATGCCCAAAAATTGTGCGATCTGACCGGCTTGCTCTGTTTCAAAATCCTACGGGTACTGGAACAATGCACGCCTTGTAGAGCCATGCTTGATCCAGGAGGTAGGGGTGCACATTCAAGGGTTTCACGACCTTAAGTTCGAAGCCGTGCGTGAGGCGTTTGCTGATCTGTTTAATGATCCGCAAGAGCGCGGCGCAGCGCTGTGCATCCAGATCGCGGGCGAAACAGTGCTCGACCTGTGGGCCGGCACGGCTGACAAAGACGGCGAGCAGGCCTGGCACACGGACACCATCGTTAATCTGTTTTCGTGCACCAAGACCTTTACCGCAGTGACGGCCTTGCAGCTGGTCGAAGAAGGCAAGTTGGCACTGGATGCTCCCGTTGCTCGCTATTGGCCTGAATTTGCTGCGGCTGGCAAAGAGTCCATCACCCTTCGCCAATTGCTGAGCCACCGTGCGGGTTTGCCTGCACTGCGTGAATTACTGCCGGCTGGCGCGTTGTATGAATGGCAAACCATGGTCGATGCGCTGGCTGCAGAGGCACCATGGTGGACTCCGGGCGAAGGGCACGGTTACGCCGCGATTACCTACGGCTGGTTGCTGGGTGAGCTGATTCGTCGTGCAGACGGTCGCAGTCCCGGGCAGTCGATTGTGGCCCGTACAGCCAGGCCATTGGGGCTGGACTTTCATGTCGGGTTGGCAGATGAAGAGTTTTACCGCGTCGCGCACATTGCCCGCACCAAGGGCAACATGGGCGATGAAGCGGCCCAGCGGATGTTGAAAGCGATGATGAATGCCCCGTCTTCCATGACGACACGGGCATTTACCAATCCGCCGTCTATTATGACCAGCACCAATAAGCCGGAGTGGCGTCGTATGGAACAGCCCGCAGCGAATGGTCATGGTAATGCGCGAAGTTTGGCCGGCTTTTATAGCGGGTTGTTGGAGGGGAGTTTGCTGGAAGCCGAAATGCTGGAGCAACTGACCCGTGAACACAGTTTGGGCGAGGATAAAACCTTGCTCACCCGGACGCGTTTCGGGCTGGGCTGCATGCTGGACCAACCGGACGTACCCAATGCCACGTTTGGCCTTGGGCCAAAGGCGTTCGGGCACCCCGGAGCAGGCGGTTCAACTGGCTTTGCCGACCCGGAACGCGAGGTTGCTTTTGGGTTTGTGACTAATTCACTAGGGCCATACGTATTGATGGACCCACGCGCGCAAAAGTTGGTGAAAGTATTGGCACAGTGTTTATAACCGGGTTTTTATAAACCGTAGGTCGGAACGCGATAGCTTTTATGTGTTCAATACGTTTTTTTATATGGGCGTAGTGCCTTTTATTTTTAATTCATTGTGTGGATATTCAATGTCATCTAATAAGACTCTCGCTCTGGCTCTTTGCCTGGCTATTACCGGTTGCGCACAAACTCCACAGAATGACGCCGAAGGTGGCCACAAATGGTGGCAGTTCGGGTCGTCTGATCAGGCTCCGACCGCTGGGGACAAAACTGCCAGCGCTTCAGCCAAACCAACCAACACGCCAGCTACGGCGCCAGCAGCCAAAACCGCTGCTGCTGCCCCAGCCCCAGCAGCAGCCCCTGCACCAGTGGCAGCAGCCAAAACGAATAAAGACAGCGGTTCTAGCTGGTGGCCTTTTGGTGGTGGCGACACGGCCAAAAAAGACGCCCCGGCTGATAAAGCACCGGTGGTTGCCAAGGTAGCCTCGGCGCCTGCCGCGCCAAGCACGTCGAAAAACTGGTGGTGGCCGTTTGGTGGTGATGACAAAGCCACCAAGGCTGCCCCGATTGGCGTGATCCCGATGCCGGATCCGAAAATCACCCAAGCCTGGCTGGACGAGTACGAGCCGCGCCTGCGTGTTGCCATCAAAGACTCTAACTTGCAGTTGGAGCGTCGCGAGAACCTGATCGTGATCGTCGCTGCTGCTGACAGCGCGTTTAAACCTACACGTCCGGATTTGCTGATGCCGTCCATGCTCGGCCCGTTCACCCGTGTTGCCAAAGTGGTCGAAGGCGATCCTAAAACCGCCGTATTGGTACTCGGTCATGCAGACTCATCGGGCACCATGGCAGCCAATACCCGCTTGAGCCTGGACCGCGCCAAATCGGTGGCCGCGATCTTCCGCATGAGCGGTCTGCAAGGTAACCGTCTGACCCTGCGTGGCATGGGTTCGGTGATGCCGCGTGCCGCTAACGACAGTAACGAAGGCCGTGCATTGAACCGCCGCGTAGAAATCATGATGACCCCGCAAGTCACCATGTTGGCGTTGGTCAGCAAATACAGCCAACCGGTACTGACCCCCGAAGAGCTGGTTGCAGCCCAACCGGCTGTGTCGCCATCGACACTGGCCAAGACTGATGCCGTGTCGACTAGCAAGAAGGCAGCGCACGCCAAGAAAGCCGCACCGGCTAAAAAAACTGCCCCGGCCAAAAAACCGGTAGTGGCCAAAGCCGCAGCGGACAAAAAAGTGGCTGCCAACGATCAGAACAAGAACTGATTGTTTTAGGGAAGGATTGCCCTCATGACCCAAGCGCTGGCCGATATGCGCCGCGATTACACCCGTGACGGGCTGGCCGAGGCGCAAGCTCCGGCCGAGCCTTTTGCACTCTTTCATCAGTGGTTCGCTGACGCGGTCAAGACCGAGCAACCGCCGGTTGAGGCCAATGCCATGACCCTGGCAACTGTGGACGCCGAAGGGCGTCCGCATTGTCGGGTGCTCTTGCTCAAAGGGCTGGATGAACAGGGTTTTACCTTTTTCACCAACTACACCAGCGCCAAGGGTGAGCAGTTAGCAGCGCGTCCTTTTGCCGCCATGACGTTTTTTTGGCCCACCCTGGAGCGGCAAGTGCGCATCGAAGGCCAAGTGGTCAAGGTGACACCGCAGGAGTCCGACGCTTACTATCAGGTGCGCCCATTGGGTAGCCGGATCGGGGCCTGGGCTTCACCGCAAAGCCAGGTGATTGCAGACCGTGAGGCGCTGACCACACTGCTGGCGGCCACTCAGGCGCGTTTCAGTGATACGCAGCCGCATTGCCCGGATCACTGGGGCGGTTATCGTTTGCTGCCACAACGTATTGAGTTTTGGCAGGGGCGCCCGAGCCGCTTGCATGATCGACTCAACTATCGCCGCGAGGGCGCTGATTGGGTGCGTGAGCGTCTGGCACCTTGAAAGCGTAATAAACAGCGGTGCTGTGCGAGTCAAAACGGCTATTTCGCGCTACCCTTGTCGTTAATTTGCAAGCGTCTGTCACCCACGCTGTGTCTGTACAGGCGCTGAATAAAGACCACATTATCTGCGCTGCGCGGTGACAGGCACCCGGTTGCAGAGTTTAATGAATCCCTGATCTTTTGGAGTTGATCCTATGCGTAAGACCGCACTGTTAGTTGCAGCTTTTTCGACCATGACAGTTCTGTTGAGCGGCTGTGCCTCGAACTTGACCGGTGACACCTATTCGCGTGATGAAGCGCGTCGCGTACAAACCGTACGTACCGGCACTATCGTTGCCCTGCGCCCAGTACAAATTGAAGGCACCAAAACCCCAATCGGCGCAGCAACAGGCGCTGTGATCGGCGGCGTTGGCGGCAGCGCCATCGGTGGCGGCCGTGGCAGCATCGTGACTGCAGTGATCGGCGCAGTAGCCGGTGGCCTGCTGGGTTCGGCTGCTGAGTCGGGCCTGACCAAAACCCAAGGTGTTGAAATCACCGTGCGTGAAGACGACGGCAGCACCCGTGCTTATGTTCAACAGGTTGAGCCGAACCAGGTATTCCGTACCGGCGAGCGCGTACGCATCATGACGGTTGACGGCACTAGCCGCGTAACCCAATAAGCGTTAGTAGCGCGCTTAAGCAAAACCCCGGCCAGTGCGAACTGGCCGGGGTTTTTTTATACAGTTGTGCCGCCAGACGGGTTGGCTCACGACGAGCGTCTAAAAGCCTGCTCTGCACCCGACAACGAGATGGCGATGCGATCCAGCAGCCTTTCGGCCGAGTATTTGGGTGCGACAGCGCACACCAGTACCACAGCCAACCCTAGCGCCAGCGCCGGGCGAGGTATTTTGCCGATGTTGGACTGGCTCAGCATGAGCAGAAAAATGAATGCGGCGATCGTGCCTACCAACGCGCCCGCAATGGCTTCTGACAAGGGGTGGATGGTCAGGGCGATGTAGTTGATGCTGAACCACCAGGTCAGTACCACCCCAACCCCAAAGGCCGGCCAGCGCAAACGTGGGTTAATTTGCTGGCACAACAAGCTCAGCATCACGGTGAATACCAGGCAGGTATTGGTCGCATGCCCGCTAAATACCGCAATGTCCAGGCTGTGCAAGCCAATTCCCCAGCCCTTGAACAGAATTTTGGTCACGCCCACGATGAAGTAGGCAGACAGCAGTACGCCCAGCCACAACACCGCGATTTTTTTAGAGGCAGCAGCCCACAGCCAAGCAGCGATGACCAAGGCTGCCGGGAACATCACACTGATGCCCCCGTACTGCACAAATTGAAGTTTTGCGTCCACATTTCCCTCGTTGGGCGACAAAAAACCATCAGGGGCAACACCGGTAAACGGTGCTGCCCCTGCGAGAATCCCTGTTGATATTGAGTTACGTGTCTGCCTGTTTACGGCTGAAGACGGCGGTAACAGCGTAGCCGATCAGGGCTGCGAGGATTGAACCGGTCAAGATCCCCATGCGGTCCATGCCGACGTACTCACTGCTGCCCGGCACAAATGCCAGCGAACCGACGAACAAGCTCATGGTGAAGCCGATGCCACAGAGAATCGCCACCCCAAACACCTGGCCCCAGTTGGCACCTGCCGGCAATGCAGCCAGGCCTGCTTTGATGGCGATCCAGGTCAGACCAAACACACCCACGGTTTTGCCGATCAGCAAGCCAGCGGCAATGCCCAGCGGCACGTGGTGAGTGAAGCTGTGCAGATTGACACCGGCCAGCGATACGCCCGCGTTGGCGAAGGCAAACAGCGGCAGAATGCCGTAGGACACCCAAGGGTGCAGGGCATGCTCAATCGTCAGCAGCGGTGACGTTTCGGCGTTTTTGGTGCGCAACGGAATGCAGAACGCCAGGGTCACGCCTGCCAGCGTGGCATGCACGCCGCTTTTGAGCACGCAGACCCACAGGATCAGGCCGATGATCATATACGGCGCGATCTTGATCACGCCCATGCGGTTCATCACGATCAGGGCAATCAGGCAGGCCGCTGCCAGCAGCAACGACACGCCGGAGAGTTCGCTGGAGTAGAACACCGCAATAACGATGATGGCCCCCAGATCGTCGATGATCGCCAGGGTCATCAGGAACAATTTGAGTGAAACCGGTACACGCTTGCCCAGCAAAGCCAATACGCCTAGGGCGAAGGCAATGTCGGTGGCCATGGGGATCGCCCAGCCATCGAGCGCATCGGGGTAGTCTTTGTTGAGAAACCAGTAAATCAGTGCCGGCACTACCATCCCGCCAATGGCCGCTGCGCCGGGCAGTACTACCTGCGAGGGTTTGGACAGGTGGCCTTCAAGCAGCTCGCGCTTGACCTCCAGGCCAATCAGCAGAAAAAACAACGCCATCAGGCCGTCGTTGATCCACAGCAGCGAAGGTTTGGCGATTTGCAGGGCACCGATCTGCACGGCCACAGGCACATCAAGAAATGCCGTGTAGTAGTGCGAAAGCGGTGAGTTATTGATGATTAACGCCAGAGCCGCAGCTGCAATCAACAGCAGACCGCTGGCAGCTTCCATCTGAAAGAAACGAGTGAAAGTGCTACGCAGAGGCAAGGTGGCTCTCCAACGAATGGTTATTAGGTGCGACACCCTAACCTGTGCGGATAGTTGTTAAAACAAAAACTATATTCTTTTTTGTTATAAGCAACGTATTGATCCCGCACCGTCTACGAGACTATCAGCTATGTATCTAAATAAGTCGGGAAACAGCGAAATACGCCGTGGGAAAGGTCTTGCTGGAGCGAGGCAAGCTCGCTCCAGCAGAGGGGATATTACGCCTCGATACCGAGGATATCGCGTGCTACCGCTTCAGCGATGCGGATGCCGTCAACACCGGCAGACATGATGCCGCCTGCATAGCCAGCGCCTTCACCGGCCGGGAACAGACCTTTGACGTTCAGACTTTGCATCGACGCGTCGCGGGTGATGCGCAACGGCGACGAGGTGCGGGTTTCGATGCCGGTCAGGACGGCGTCGTGCATCGAGAAGCCGCGAATCTGTTTCTCGAATGCTGGCAGTGCTTCGCGGATCGCTTCAATGGCGTAGGCAGGCAGGGCCAGAGCCAGATCACCCAGGGAAATCCCCGGCTTATAGGACGGCTCTACGCTGCCCAGCTCAGTGGACGGCTTGCCGGCAATGAAGTCGCCCACCAACTGCGCAGGGGCTTCGTAGTTGCTGCCACCCAGCACGTAGGCGTGGGCTTCGAGGCGCTCTTGCAACTCGATACCGGCCAAAGGACCGCCCGGGTAGTCGTCTGGCGTAATGCCGACAACGATGCCGGAGTTGGCGTTGCGCTCGTTACGTGAGTATTGGCTCATGCCGTTGGTGACCACGCGGCCTGGTTCGCTGGTCGCGGCCACAACGGTTCCGCCAGGGCACATGCAGAAGCTGTACACCGACCGACCATTTTTTGCGTGGTGCACCAGTTTGTAGTCGGCGGCGCCGAGTTTCGGGTGACCGGCGTATTTGCCCAGACGTGCGCTGTCGATCAGCGATTGCGGGTGTTCAATACGGAAACCTACCGAGAATGGCTTGGCTTCCATGTACACGCCACGGCCGTGGAGCATGCGGAAGGTGTCGCGAGCGCTGTGGCCCAGGGCCATGATCACGTGACGGGCCTTCAATTGCTCGCCGTCAGCCAGCACCACGCCTGTCAGTTGGCCGTCTTCAATCAGCACGTCAGTCACGCGCTGTTGGAAGCGCACTTCGCCGCCCAGCGCGATGATCTGCTGGCGCATGTTTTCAACCACGCCGGTCAGACGGAAGGTACCGATGTGCGGCTTGCTGACGTAAAGGATTTCTTCGGGAGCACCGGCTTTGACAAACTCGTGCAGCACTTTGCGGCCGTGGTGTTTCGGGTCTTTGATCTGGCTGTAGAGCTTGCCGTCAGAGAATGTTCCGGCGCCGCCTTCACCGAACTGCACGTTGGACTCGGGGTTCAGGACATTTTTACGCCACAGGCCCCAGGTGTCTTTGGTGCGCTGGCGCACTTCGGTGCCGCGCTCAAGAATGATCGGCTTGAAGCCCATTTGGGCCAGCAGCAGACCGGCGAAAATCCCGCAGGGGCCAAAGCCCACGACAATCGGGCGCTCGCTCAAATCCTGTGGCGCCTGGCCAACCACTTTGTAGCTGACATCCGGTGCAGGGTTGACGTTACGGTCATCAGCGAAGGTGTGCAGCAACGCCGCCTCATCCCGCACGCTCAGGTCGATGGTGTAGATGAAGCACAATTCGGAGGTTTTTTTGCGCGCGTCGTAACTGCGCTTGAACAAGGTGAAATCGAGCAAATCATCGCTGGCGATGCCCAGGCGCTGCACGATGGCAGTGCGCAGGTCTTCTTCGGGATGGTCGATTGGCAACTTGAGTTCGGTGATTCGTAACATGACGGTGTCCAGTGTCGGGGCCAGGTAAACCCCGGCAGCCTTATGCGAACCGGGGATTATAGGCGGCTTCGAACCGTTGGGTCAGGTTAAAACAGCAATCTGTGGTTACAGTTGTCGGTTAGTCGTTGCGCGCGCCACCAAAATAGCCGCAACCGCGCTGAACCTGGCCATTGACCCGCAGTTCAGCCGCCAGGTGTTGCACGCTGCCGTTGACGCTGTCGGTGCAGCGCTGCGGGGCTACCCAAAGCTCAATGCGCTGATTATTGGCTTCTGTGGACAGCGAGAAGCGGCCGTCACCGACCTGTTCTTCTACATAGGGCAGTGCCAGATCTTGTTGACCTTCGCGTTTAAGGATCAGGCCTTTGCCGCCTGCTTGTACTTCCCAGGCAGGCCCGTTGCCGTTGGCATGCACGGTTTGTTGCTTGAAGTTGGGGTCTTGGCAGGCAGCGCTGCTGCGCTCAAGGCGGTATACCTGTTGCAGCTTGACTTCACCTTGCTCACCCGCGGTTTTGGCACTGACGAAGCTGCCGCGAATATCGGCGAACAGCTTGCCAGGTTTGACGGGCATGTCGGTTGCGTCCTGGACCAGTGTGGTGCTGGCGCCATCACTGACCACATAGCGCTGTTGGCCGACGCAGGGTTGGAAAACCAGTTGGCCATTGTCTGAGACCAGTTCGCCCTGAAGGCGAGTCAGGCCGGCGTTGCTATCAACGGGTTTGCTGTTCAGCAACTGGCAGCCGGCAAAGACGGGCAACAGGGCGACTAAAACTAAGGAACGGGCAGCGCGCATTATTCGGACTCCTGACTAATGCCGTCACGTTACTTAGGCTCGCCGTGCATCACAAGCCCGTCCCCTCAAATCTGACAATGTGCTTTAGCCCACCTGATAGGTCTGTCCGGTGTGCAGGCCTTCGACACTTTTGGCGTAAGCCAGCGCCACATCGGCGGCCGCTACCGGCTTGAAGCCACGGAAGTAGGGAGCGTATTTGTCCATCGCCTCTGCCAGCACTGTAGGGCTGACGGAGTTCACCCGAAGCCCGCGAGGCAGTTCAATCGCCGCTGCCCGAACAAAGCCGTCGAGCGCAGCGTTGACCAATGCCGCCGAACTGCCGGTGCGAATCGGTTCGCGGTTGATCACACCGCTGGTGAACGTGAATGACGCATTGTCGTTGGCGTACTCGCGGCCGATCAGCAGCAGGTTGACTTGGCCCATCAGCTTGTCTTGCAAGCCCAGGGCGAAGTCTTTTTCAGTCATGTTGGCCAACGGCACGAAGTTGACATTACCTGCGGCGCAGACCAGCGCGTCGAAGCGTCCTGTTTGTTCGAACAAGGCGCGAATGGATGCGCTGTCACTGATGTCGACCTGAAAATCGCCGCTTTTGCGGCCAATACGCACGATTTCATGGCGCGCCGACAACTCGCGATCAATAGCAGAACCTATGGTGCCGTTAGCGCCGATCAGCAGGATTTTCATCGGGTGTTCCTTGAGTGAGGAGGTGTGGACTCAGTCTAGTAGTGGATTTTGGTGGCGATAAGCGCACTAATAGGCAACCTTTGGTTTTCATATGGAAACAATCCATGAGCGAGATGGATGATCTGGCGGCGTTTGCAGTGTTGGTCAATGCGGGGAGTTTTACCTTGGCCGCTCAGCAGTTGGGCTGCAGCAAAGGGCAGCTGTCCAAGCGCATCAGCCAGTTGGAGGCGCAGTTCTCGGTCGTGCTGCTGCATCGCACCACGCGGCGTTTGAGCCTTACGGCGGCGGGGGCTGCGTTATTGCCGCAGGCCCAAGCATTGGTGCTGCAGGTTGAACGGGCGCATCAGGCGCTGGCGCGGCTCAAGGACGACATGGCGGGTCCGGTACGGTTGACGGTGCCTGTGTCGCTGGGTGAAACCTTTTTTGACGCGTTGTTGCTGGAGTTTTCCCGCGACTATCCCTTGGTCCAGATCGAGCTGGAGTTGAGTAACAGCTACCGCGATCTGGCCCGGGAAGGGTTTGATTTGGCGATTCGCTCGCAAGTGGGTAGCCATGAGCGGCTGGTGGCCAAGTCGGTGCTGAGCTGGCACGAAATAACCTGCGCCAGCCCGGAGTACCTTGAACAGTACGGCGAACCGACCACCCCGGCGCAATTGGCCGAGCATCGTTGTTTGCTTAATAGCCATTACAGCGGCCGCGAAGAATGGCAGTACCACCAGCAGCATGAACTGCATCGTGTTCGGGTTTCAGGGCCTTTTGCCAGTAATCACTACAGCTTGCTGAAAAAAGCGGCGGTGATAGGCGCTGGTATCGCGCGGTTGCCGTCTTACATGCTCCACGCCGAATTGGCTGACGGGCGATTACGTGGGGTACTGCTCAATTATCAGACTCGCAGCAACCCGATGTACCTGGTGCACCCGTACGAAGGCGGGTTGCCCAAGCGTACGCAAGTTTTGGCGGATTACCTGGTGCAGTGGTTTCAGCGCAGCGTGCTGCAGCCCAATCCCCTGTAGCAGTTGCCGAGTTTTACGAGGCTACGTCCGATTGCGAAGCGATCGTAAACGCTCAATGCAAGGTTGAACGGACACACCGCGAAGCATGGTTTCACGACTGCTGCGCAGCCGGACGTAGCCTCGCGGTGCTCGTCAACTGCTACAAGGAGGGCGGTGCGACTAAATCCCCCTGTAGCAGTTGCCGAGTTTTACGAGGCTACGTCCGATTGCAAAGCGATCATAAACGCTCAATGCAAGGTTGAACGGACACACCGCGGAGCATGGTTTCACGACTGCTGCGCAGCCGGACGTAGCCTCGCGGTGCTCGTCAACGGCTACAGGGCGCGGTGAGGTCTTGTAGCCGCTGACGAGGCACGAGGCTGCGATGCGGGCCGCAGGACCGCCGCGATCTGCGACCAAGCTCCCGTAGCAGTTGCCGAGTTTTACGAGGCTACGTCCGATTGCGAAGCGATCGTAAATGCTCAATGCAAGGTTGAGCTGATACACCGCAGAGTATGGTTTACGACTGCTGCGCAGCCGGACGTAGCCTCGCGGTGCTCGTCAACTGCTACAAGGAGGGCGGTGCGACTAAATCCCCTCCGTAGCGGTGCGATCTGCGGCGCAATAAAAACGGCCCCGAAGGGCCGTTTTGTGCAGCAGGCAGGGTTAACCGCCCAGGTACGCGTCACGCACTTTCGGATCGTTGAGCAGTTGCTCACCACTGCCTTGCATGACCACCCGGCCGTTTTCCAGCACGTAGGCGCGGTCAGCAATTTTTAGCGCCTGGTTGGCGTTTTGCTCAACCAAAAACACGGTCACGCCTTCATCACGCAGTTGTTCGATGATGTCGAAAATCTGCTGAATGATGATCGGCGCCAACCCCAGCGACGGCTCATCGAGCAGCAGCAGCTTGGGCTTGCTCATCAGCGCACGGCCAATGGCGAGCATTTGTTGCTCGCCACCGGACATGGTGCCGCCGCGCTGCGTAAAGCGCTCTTTTAGGCGCGGAAACAGGTGCAGAACCTTGTCGAGTTGCTCCTGATAATCGTGCTTTTCAGTAAAGAACCCGCCCATGGCGAGGTTCTCTTCTACGGTCAAGCGAGCAAATACCCGACGACCTTCCGGCACGACCGCGATGCTTTTGCGCATGATCTGCGCCGAAGTCAGGCCCACCAGTTCTTCACCCATGTAGCGAATACTGCCGCTATGGGCTTGCGGCGAACCGCACAAGGTCATCATCAGCGTCGATTTACCAGCACCGTTGGCACCGATCAAAGTCACGATTTCACCCTGGCGCACTTCGACGTTGACGCTGTGCAGCGCCTGGATCTTGCCGTAGAAGGTCGAGACGTTTTCAAACTGCAGCATTTACGCTTCCCCCAAATAGGCTTTGATCACGTCAGGGTTATCGCGGATTTGCTCCGGGGTCCCGTCGGCCAAAGGTGTGCCCTGATTGATCACCACGATATGGTCGGAAATGCTCATGACCAGTTTCATGTCGTGTTCAATCAGCAAGACCGTCACGTTGTGCTCGTTGCGCAGTACGCTGATGAGCATCTTGAGGTCTTCGGTCTCTTTAGGGTTGAGGCCCGCTGCGGGTTCGTCGAGCATGAGCAGACGCGGGCGCGTCATCATGCACCGAGCGATTTCCAGACGGCGTTGTTGCCCGTAGGCCAAGGTGCCCGCCGGGCGGTTGGCGAACTCGGTCAGGTTGACCTTGTCCAGCCAGTACGCGGCATATTCCATAGCCTCGCGCTCGCTTTTACGGAACGCCGGGGTCTTGAACAGACCGGCCAGGAAGTTGGTGTTGAGGTGACGGTGTTGTGCGATCAGCAGGTTCTCAACGGCAGTCATGTCCTTGAACAAACGAACGTTCTGGAAGGTGCGCACCACGCCTTTGCGGGCGATTTCATGGCCAGACAGCCCTTGAATCGGCTCGCCATCCAGCAGGATGGTGCCCGCAGACGGTTTATAAAAGCCCGTCAGGCAGTTGAACACCGTAGTTTTACCGGCACCGTTAGGGCCGATCATCGAAACAACCTGTTTTTCCTGGACGGTCAGGGCTACGCCATTCACCGCCAACAAGCCGCCAAAGCGCATGCTCAGGCCGCTGACTTTCAGTAACTCGCGGCTCATTTTCGCAGCTCCAGGTGAGGACGTTGCATAGGCAGCAGACCTTGTGGCCGCCAGATCATCATCACAACCATCAAGGCTCCGAACAGCAGCATCCGGTACTCACTGAATTCGCGCATCATTTCTGGCAGCAGGATCATCACCACGGCCGCCAGAATCACGCCCAGTTGCGAGCCCATGCCACCCAATACCACGATGGCCAGAATGATCGCCGACTCAAGGAAGGTGAACGATTCCGGGGTCACCAGGCCTTGGCGAGCGGCAAAGAAACTGCCTGCGAAACCGGCAAAGGTAGCGCCCAGGGTGAACGCCGACAGTTTGATAATGGTCGGATTCAAGCCCAGTGCGCGGCAGGCGATTTCGTCTTCACGCAGGGCTTCCCACGCGCGACCAATCGGCATGCGCAGCAAACGGTTGATCACGAACAGCACGATCAGCACCAGTACCAGCGCGATCAGGTACAGGAAGATGACCTTGTTGATCGAGTTGTAGGCGATACCGAAGTATTCGTGGAAGGTTTGCATGCCTTCGGCAGCGGTCCGGTCGAAGCTGAGGCCAAAGAGGGTAGGTTTTGGAATGTTGCTGATGCCGTTCGGTCCACCGGTGATGTCCGTCAGGTTACGCAGGAACAGACGGATGATTTCACCAAAGCCCAAGGTCACGATCGCCAGATAGTCACCGCGCAAGCGCAGCACCGGGAACCCCAGCAGGAAACCAAAGGTTGCGGCCATCAACCCTGCCAATGGCAGGCACACCCAGAAGCTCAGGCCGAAGTAGTGCGCGAGTAGCGCGTAGGTGTAGGCACCGACCGCGTAGAACCCCACATAGCCCAGGTCCAGAAGGCCGGCCAGGCCCACCACGATGTTCAGGCCAAGGCCCAGCATCACGTAGATCAGGATCAGGGTGGCGATGTCGACGGCGCCGCGTGAGCCATAGAACGGCCAGATCAAGGCAACAACGACCAGCCCCAGAATGATCCAGCGTTGGGTGCTGGGCAGGGTCAGGAAGTTGGTCGCCTTGGTCGGGACTTTCGGCAGGCCCGGTGAAGCACGCCAGGCGGCGCTCAGTTGGTGGTGGAACAGCACGCGCAAAAACATCAGCAAAGAGCAGATCGCAATCACGCTCAGGGTGAAGGTGCTGGTGTTGTGAACTTCAATGTTGATCCCGACGATTGTCAGTTTCAGGCCGAGTACCGGGTAGGCGACGGCCCAGACCAACAGGGCGCTGAAGAGCGCCGCTTTAAGATTCCTGATCATACTTTTTCAATCTCCGGACGTCCCAGAATGCCGGTCGGACGGAACAGCAGTACCAACACGAGCAGGCTGAATGCCACGACGTCTTTGTACTGGTCGCCGAAAATGTCAGCACCAAAGGCCTCAGCCACGCCGAGCACCAGACCACCGAGCATCGCGCCGGGAATGCTGCCAATCCCGCCCAATACCGCTGCTGTAAAGGCTTTAAGCCCTACAAGGAAGCCGGAGCCGGGGTTGATGACACCGTATTGAACGCTGATCAGAACAGCGGCAACGGCTGCCAGGGCGGCACCAATCACGAAGGTCAGGGCGATCACGTTGTTGGTGTTGATGCCCAGCAGGTTGGCCATCTTCATGTCTTCAGCACAGGCGCGGCAGGCGCGACCCAGGCGTGAACGGGAGATGAACAGGGTCAGGCCGAGCATGGCCACCAGAGTGACGACGAAGACCACGATTTGCATGTAGGAGATGACAACTTCGCTCGCACCACCTGGGCCAAAGCTGAAGCCGCCGGGGATCAGGTTAGGAATCGATTTGTCTTTTGAGTCCTGGGACAGCAGCACCATGTTTTGCAGGAAGATCGACATACCAATGGCAGAGATCAAGGGGATTAAGCGGTTACTGCCACGCAAGGGACGGTAAGCCACCCGTTCAATGCTGTAGCCGTAGGAACTGGTCACTACGATGCTCGCGATAAACGCCCCGGTCAGCAGCAATGGCACGCTGTCCAGGCCCATCATGGTCAGACCGGCGATGGCGATAAACGCAATGTAGGAACCAATCATGTACACCTCGCCATGGGCGAAGTTGATCATTCCAATAATGCCGTAAACCATCGTATAGCCGATGGCGATCAGGGCATACGTGCTGCCAACGTTGAGGCCGTTAACCAGCATTTGGAAGAAGTGATAGATGTCAGGCATTACAAGCTCCTAAAAACCTGAGACGCATTTCACTGGTGGAGTCATTTTCCGGCCTGTTTCGTACGCTTTTTTAGCCGTTTGAGCACAGGTCTTTTGCCAGCGAACCGCTGGTGACGGTTTTAAAGATTTTCAGGTGGGGAGACTTTCGGATCACGAAAGCGCGGCCCAATTTCTGTGGGCTTAAGGCCCGTAAAACAAAGCCCACCGTTCGCGCAGTGGGCTTTGTAGTCAGATCAAGAACCGACCCTTATTGAGGGCTTACTTCTGTTTTAGGCTTGCCGAAGTGCCATTCGTAGACCACGAATTTGAAGTCTTTGAGGTCACCTTTGGCGTCGTAGCTCAGATCACCAGTAGGAGTTTTGAACGTGCCAGCATGGATGGCTTCAGCCACTTTGGCCGTGTCTTCGCTCTTGGCAGCGGTGATGCCTTGGGCAATCAGCTCAACCGCAGAGTAAGCCGGGAACACGAACGGTCCGCTCGGGTCCTTGCCATCTGCCTTGATGGCATCCGCAATCGCTTTGTTTTCCGGGTCTGTGTCAAAGGATTTCGGCAGAGTGACCAGCAGGCCTTCGGAAGCATCCTGGGCAATTTGCGAGATGGAGTCGTTGCCCACGCCTTCAGGGCCCATGAACTTGGCGTTCAGGCCTTTCTCTTTGGCTTGGCGCAGGATCAGGCCCAGTTCAGGGTGATAGCCGCCGTAATACACGAAGTCGACGTTGGCTTGTTTGAGCTTCTGAATGACGGACGCGAAGTCTTTGTCGCCAGCATTGACGCCTTCAAAAACCGCGACCTTGATGCCGTCTTTTTCAAGCGTTTGTTTAACTGCAGTCGCGATGCCTTCGCCGTATTGTTGCTTGTCGTGCAGGACCGCAACGACTTTAGGCTTCACAAACTTGGCGATGTAGTTACCCGCTGCTGGGCCTTGGGCGCTGTCCAGGCCAATGGTACGGAAGACCAGTTTGTAACCACGACTGGTGATCTCCGGGCTGGTAGCAGCCGGGGTGATCATGATGATGCCTTCGTCTTCGTAAATGTCCGAAGCAGGCTGAGTGGAGCTGGAGCACAAGTGGCCTACAACGAACTTGACGCCATCATTGACCACTTTGTTAGCGACAGCGACGGCTTGTTTTGGGTCGCAAGCGTCGTCGTATTCTTTGGCTTCCAGCATCTTGCCATCGACACCGCCTTTGGCGTTGATGTCTTTGATAGCTTGTTTGGCGCCCATGAACTGCATGTCGCCGTACTGGGTCACAGGCCCGGTTTTAGGGCCAGCAATACCGATCTTGATGGTGTCTGCAGCAAACGAATGGCTGGCAACCCCGGCCAAAACCATAGCGGCAAACAGTTTAGTAATCTGCTTCTTAGCCATCTTTATTGGTGCTCCACTCTTCTGTTGTAATTTTTATAGTCCTGGAAGCCAAGGCAGCCGGACCGGGTTTTTTCTGAGCGAAATTCCCGACCAATCTCCCCTGCAACTGTACCGGTACAGTGTAGAGCGCCGGTTCAACGCTTGAATAGCGGGCTACCGGGAGAAAAAGCAGGAAATGTCGCTTAAACGAAAGAAAGAGACAGAATGGCGGCGGATTATGTTGTTGATCTATATCGGGATGTTGCCAGCTCAACAGGTTCGTCCTTGGCGCGTCGCTCTTTCCTCGTTTCCATACCTCTTTTCGGGTTTTTCTACCGGGTGCGCGGCGCTATCATTGCGCCGATTTTTTTACCTGGTGAATCCCATGAATCAAGAACCTAGCACCCTCTATGCCAAGCTGCTTGGTGAGACCTCAACAATTGAATGGAAGGTGTTGCAGCCGTTCTTCGCCAAAGGTGATTTGTTGTGGGTTGACCCCGCACTGGACTTGATCGACGCGGCCATTGCCGTGACTCAGGATGAAGCAGAGAAGATCAAGGCCTGGATGGCTTCTGGCGTCTTTGGAAAGATGACTGCAGAGCACGCGCTAGACGTTAATGCACGTGATCCTGAGCTGTGGGCCGTAGTGGTTTCGCCTTGGGTGATGGTCCAGGAAAGGGCAAAAAATTAATTGAGCGCACCAAACAGGAGCGTTTATTGAGGTGCGATTTGGGCGAGGTGGTGTGTAGGCCAGTAACTGGTTTCACAATAGTGGCCACTTGCCGTAGAGAAACGCCACAGTCAGTTCTGTGGCATTTCGCTAAATGGGTCGCTGCGAAATGGCTGGCGATTACGTCACTACAGTTGAAGCGCCGAATAGCCCGATGCAAAGCGGTGAGATTGATTGAGCTGTTCCAGCACGCCGGACAGCGCTTCAAACGGCACAGGGCGGCTGATCAGATAGCCCTGGATAAAGTCGCAACCGTAGTGACTTAAAAGCTCGAGTTGCTGGGGGGTTTCGACACCTTCGGTCACCACTTGCAGTTGCAGCGTGTGGGCCATGACGATAATCGCCTGAACGATTTCCATGTCCTGGCTGGAGGTTTGGATGTCCTGGATAAATGAGCGATCAATTTTCAGGGTATTGAGGGGCAGGCGTTTTAAATAGGCCAGGGACGAGTACCCGGTGCCAAAGTCGTCAATCGATAAGGACACGCCCAGCGCGCGTATCTGCCTTAACAGCTGCGAGGTATTGCTGATATTGCCCATCAGCGCGTTTTCAGTGACTTCCAGTTCCAGCCGATGCGGGGCGATCCCGGATGAATACAGCGCATTTTCAATGTCTTCAGCCAGTTCTTCGCGCACCAGATTGAGGGCTGAGCAGTTGACGGCAACCCCAAGCTGCTGCCAGCCGAGTCGTGAAAGCGTGGCCAGATCGGTGCAGGCTCTGCGTAACACCCAATGATCCAGTTCGGCTATCAGCCCGTTGGCCTCAGCGATATTGATGAAACGATCCGGGCCGAGCAAGCCATGCTCCGGGTGCTGCCAGCGGATCAATGCCTCCAGCTTGGCGACTCGCCCCAGCTTCAGGTCGATGATGGGTTGGTAGTGCAATAACAACCCGGTGTCTTCATTCAGCGCCTGGCGCAGTTCTTCTTCGATTTGCAGTTCCAGTGAGGCGCGGGTAGTCAGGTTCGGGCTGAAAAAATTCAGGCTGTTGCGCCCACCGCCTTTGGATTGATAGAGCGCCAGATCCGCGTGCTTGAGCAGCTCAATGCTGCTGGTGCCGTCGTCCGGGAACACGCTGATGCCAATGCTGGTGGTCATGACCATGCGCCTGCCGGTCAGCTCGATGGGCTCTTTGAGCGTGTGCATGATGCGCTTGGCCATGCTTTGCGCTTCGTCGCGATCGTGGATGTCGATCAAAATACAAAACTCGTCGCCGCCAAATCGCGCCACCACATCCCCGTGATTGCGGGCGGCGCCTCTGATCTGATTGGCAATGGTCTTGAGCAACTCATCGCCTGCGTCGTGGCCCAGGCTATCGTTGATTCGCTTGAAGTGATCGATATCGAGAAATAGCACCGCCAGTTTGCTGTTCTTGGCGGCCGCGTCTGCGAGTTTTTCAGCAAAGATCTGATTGAAGCCGCGCCGATTGATCAGGTTGGTTAGCGGGTCGTAATGCGCCACTTGCTGCAATGACATGCGGGCTTCATCAAGCTGACTGAGCAGGGCATTGACCCGTGCCAGGTCGTGTTCTTTTTGCTGCAGCTTCTTGTCGACCAAGGCGGCACTGATGCTGCTACCGATCAACAGCAGCGTGATCATGGCGACCATCAGGGCGACTTGCCAGTGGTTGGTTTCAATGTGGGTCTGGTTGATGTCGCCCTCAGGCGAAAGCGTGTGCAACGCCCACATGCCAATAAAGTGGACGCATAGAATGGCGGTGCCAGCGGTGAGGCTGATGGCGTATTTAAAAAACTGATGAGCCATGCCGTGGGTCGTGCGCAAGGCTATAGCCATCTGCAAGGCCCAATAACTGGCACCCACGGCCAGGATTAAAGAAAGGGCAACGCCGATGAACTCGTAGTGCTGCTCGCTGTTGGAGTGCATGGCAGTCATGCCGGTGTAGTGCATGCCGCCGATGCCCAGGCCAAAAATCAGCGCCGCGAGCATTAAGGGTATGCGCGAAAGGCCGGGGTTGTTGAGCAGGTGCATGGCAATCAGAGCGCTGACCCAGATAATAACCAGCGAGCCGATGGTGATGCTCAGGTTGTAATGAACCTCAAGCGAAGACTCAAAGGCCAGCATGCTGATGAAGTGCATGGCCCAAATACCACCTGCCAGGCAGCTAGCGCCGAGCCATCGCCAGACCGTTTTGGCTGTCGGTTTTTCTGCATTGGCGGCACGTTCACCCATGTGCAGCGCGGCCAAACTCGCGGCGCAGGCCACCAGCCAGGCAAGAAACACCAGGTACAGGTTGTGGCTGCTGTGCAGTGTCTGGAGGCCGTGCTCAGCATGTGCGCCGAGAAACTGCCATTCGAACCATTCCATTGCGGCCCTCGGCACTGAGTCCAAGTGTTGCTAGTCAACAGGTGCTGACGTGTTTTCAGTGTAGAGGCTGGGATAAGGCGGGGGAGGGTGGTGGCTATATGATGCTAATCATTTCGTAATAAACAATTAGTTTTTAATCGCGAAGTGAGGTTGAAAATCTGTAGGAGCGAGCTTGCCTCGCGATCTTTTAAGGATCAAAAGATCGCGAGGCAAGCTC
>NZ_JASCPQ010000051.1:0-37409 GCF_029959305.1 Pseudomonas sp. PS01297 | reverse complement strand
GGGTGGCGAAATCGGCAGTGGCGGATTCGCTGATCAATTCAACGTTTAAACAGAAAAGTTCAGAGATGCCTTCGCTCAGTTCAAATGACACCACATCAAAGGCAATGTCGGCTGTTGAACTGAAGGTAAACCGCACATCCTGTGGACGGGACATAGTTGCTCCTGAGTGCGTGCACAGGGGGCAGAGTTAAGTTGCTCTGTGCGCAGATTGCGGTTTATAGGCAATGGCTTAGATTGAATGCCATGAACTTTAAAGATGACTTTTGAGTTCGTCCTCTTCCGTATTCCTTATATTGCGTAGGAAGATTCCGTAATTAAGTTCTTTGCGGGAATTATTCGGGCGCGGTAATCATGTGCAGGCAGCAAATTTTGGGGCGGGCATGCGCGAATTAGCTCGCCACAAGAGCAGAGTCTGCAGTTGGCTGAGCAATTTTTTGCAGCGCCTGATCATCTTGGTGTTGCACGCTGTAACGGCCAAGGTTTCCTGTTGGAAGGTGCTGAGCAAGGATGTGGCCGAAGAGGTGCAACCGTATCGGGCCGAGCATGGAATAGATAAAACTTTCCCAATTAAAGGAAAGATCTGACAGATCTCTAGCAGAACTGGCCGATACAGTCCGCGCTCTTCAAATAAGTTGGCCAGCATCAATCGGCGCGGTCGGTCTTAATCAGGGAAAATACTGCATGCGCCTTATTCGTCGACAAGATCGCGAACGACTTGGAATTAGCTTCAGAAATATAGAATCCCCATTTTTTGCAAAAGCGAACGTCGAGCTTGCTTTGCATTTGCCCCATACGCCTCTTAACTTATTTCATGTTGATGTGTTCGGTCGGCCAATGAGTGACCAACAAATCGTAGACGCTGTTGAAAACAGTGATTTTTGTGTGTGGGTGTTGGAGGTGGTGTCGTTGCCGGTTCACTTTTAACGGTCCCTGTCGTAGCAGGTTTATGTATTTTACTTGGCTTACAGCGTTATGCGGGGTAATGGTTGTGGGGGCTGGCTCTTTAACTTCAGGCATTGCTGGAGAGTTGGCTGGGGATGTGATCTACGAGATCGTGAAATGAGTACTGTCGATTTTGTCATTGGTTGTCTATGTGGTGCAGTAATTATCTGTATGTTTGTTTGGATAGCTTTTGCGCTTCGAATTGCATTTACTCAGATGGATTTGATGTTGGGGTTTTTACGAAACTGCTCTTTTATTGATAGTTTGGCGAAATTTAAGCAAGGCGGGCTTTGGGGTAAGTTGCTGCTGGTTGGTAGTGTTTCAGGGGTTGTAACTTTTCCCGGTTTATATATTAGGCGCGGAATTGTTGATGCTGAAGATATCAGGCGGTTTCCAGTGCAGCTCAAGCGTAGGCTAGTTTTTTTGCAGTGGGCTGGAATCGTGCTAGTAAGTTTGCTTTTTTTGCTTGTGTTGGTTAGCAAGATTTTTGGTTGATTTGAGAAGTAACGGTATCGTTGCTAATAAATGGCTTTCTTTGTTGATCGAGCCTGCCTCAATACGGCGAGTTAATCACTGACAAATTTTTGAGAGTGCTTGGTAAATTTAAATGCCGCTGAATTTTTCTTCGGCTATGTTTGTAGCGCAGTGCTGATTAGCTCAGGGTTAGTACTGTGGCTTCTAGGCAAAAGTAGCGGCTTGCTTGCCTAAAATTCATTCATTGGTAGCCAACGCATCACCCTCTGTGATGCGATCCATCCTCCAAGGTGTCTGGTTGTAAGCTGTAGCTTTACCTAGACGACCAGCCAGCCTTCCATTTCACGGTCACGGGCCATCAGCGCTCGAAGGCCATCACGAATGACTTCGTTTTCAGTGGGGTATTGACCAGTAGCAACTTTGGCTTTCACCGCCTCGCCCATCTGATTGGGCCAAGTGATGCTGAAGTGTTGAGTGCTGCACATGATGTGCTTCCCGTGACTCTCCATCCTGAAAAAAACACCTGGCCGCTATCGAAATTACGGGGCCTTCGGTTTGCTTCGTGTCTTCTAAAAATCATGACGCTTCATCACAGTACATTGCTGGGCAATTTGTAGGATATTTCTGCTATCGTCGCAGGTAAAATCTCAAGCCTGTGTCGGCGGGCGCTCCTACTATTGTTAAGTGCTAGCAAAAATGAAATTGAAGCCCCAGCAAATCAATCAGTTTCTTGAAAATTTGAAATTTTCCGTCGTCAGCCATACGGATAAGATCTGCATTTGGCGTTATAAACATGGCGAGTACCTGATCGTAAATGTGAAGAATATTTCAGGAAAATCTGCCCTGGTAATTGATCCCGGTTTGGCGGCGCGAGTTTCTGAACTTCAGAGTGTTAACGGTGTAATTGTCGGGAGCGAATATATTCACCATAGCAACATGACCGTATTTCCAAAGCGCTTGAATCAAGGTGGGGAGTTGATTCACTACGGTATACCCGTATCGCTAGAGTCTGAAAGTTCGTTAATAGGGTTGTTGAGGATTTTGTATCCGTCGCTTACTGACGAACTGGTAGGTGCAGGAGGGCTCTCATTTGCAGGCGAGGTTTCTGCCCCCGAAAGTCAGCGTGTTACCCATTCAGAGTTGCTAGCGTGGTTTGAACAGCGTACAGGGCAAGTGCTTACTTGGGAGCAACTCCAGAATGCACCATCTACTGTTGCGATTTCAGCAAAAGGCATTTACAAGCCAAAGGAATCTGACTATGCGTTGTCGATTAGTCAGAGGTTAGACAGTCCTTACAGCGATCAAATGCCCGTTTATCAAGAGAATGGAAGTTGGCACTATACCTATGCTCAAGAGGAGAGCCCGCGTGGGAGTTCCACAAAACTTTTTACTAATCAGGGGCTGTATAGGTGTAAGGAGGATGGAGTGCCTGTGGCTGTTCTTGTGCAGCTTACTAAGAAACCACAAGCCACGACATATAGAGTATTAGGGCTAGCAAAGGTTATTTTGTGGGAAAAAGGGTTCTTTACGCTTGAAAGCACGACTCTCTCAGAGGACGGTATCACCATTAGTGCTGCAAACGAATCGTCTACTTTTTCGCCAGACGGCGTTGAAGATAACCGTACACGAACCTTGAAAGAGATAACTCTACGTCAAGGGCAGGGGGCATTTCGCAGTGGGTTACTTACCGCCTATGAAGGACGTTGCGCTATCTCAGGTTCTGCAGTTCAGCAGGTGCTTGAAGCTGCCCATGTCACGCCCTACTTAGGTAAAGAAACCAATCATATTAGTAACGGACTTCTACTGCGCAGTGACCTCCATACACTGTGGGACAGAGGGTTAATTTATTTGTGTGAGGAACTCAAGTTGCAGCTTAAACCCAGCCTGGACACTTCTGAGTACGCTTGCCTCGCGGGCGAAAAGATTAGGTCTAGAGTGGCGAATACTCCTGAACTCTCAATGGCTGCAGTGAGAGCCCATCGAGAGTGGTGCTGTAAGACTTGAGTGCAGTGGTGGATTTGATGAATTGAGTCCATTCATGTTCCTGGCGGGCTGCAACCCTAGCGCGAACCCGCCCCTATCCACCCCCAACCACCCGCGCCAAACGCCTCACATAACTCCCCACAATCACCTTATGCGCCACCCCCACCGGCACCATATAAATACGCCCATACAGGTTATGGGTGACAACCGACGAAGTAATGGTGAGCAAGCGATCTGCGATCGAGATGCAGATCATCACGTCCAGGTGTCTGTCGCGTTCGGTCAGGATCAGCATCTGTGGGTCGCTGTGCTCCACCAGAAAGAAATCCAGATGATCGCCGACGTGTACGTCTTTGCGCTCGGCGCCCGTGAAGCCGCCGATCCTTTTTACGCCAAATTTTGCGGAGATCGCGTCCCTTATCTGGAACGCTGTTCGCATGAGCAGCCCGGAGTCGGCGGTGATGATGTTCCAGGCGTCAAGCGGGCTGATGTGCACCGGGAGTTGGACTGATCTGATGTGGTAGTAGTCAAGCTCGGATGGCGTGCGCAGTGTGGGTGCAGGGGAGGTGATGGCCAAACTTTTTCCCTTCCGGTGGGCTGATTTCATTTATCACAAGGTCTTGAGCCCTACACACCCTAGAGAATCTCTACCACAGGGGTGATGAGCTTGGCGCCCAGGGCGATTTCTTCGGCCAGCACGCTTTTGAGTGTTTCTTTGCTGCCTTCTTTCATGGTTTCGGCCAGGCGCTGGCGGATTGAAAGCCCGTGGGTAAGGCAGTGCGGCGTTGATTTCAGGGCTTCCAGGCCTTTTAAGGTCAGGACGGCTCCCGAGACTTGGGTGTCGGGGCAGATTTCGCCGGTCAGGTAGCCGGTGCCGATAAGCCAGCGGACGGTGGCATTAAAAAAATCAGCGTCGCTTGCGGGCAGCTCCAGCAGGCACAGGTCGTTGCCTTCAGAGGTGAAGGTGGGCGTCGCCAGTTTTTTTGCGACGAGGTCGTAGGGGATCGGGAAGTGCTCGTACAGCTCGGCAAAAATTTTGCCAGCCAAGTCATTGAATTTATCGATATTGGTATCTGACATGTCGCAGGGCTCCGATAACAGACACTCAGCCTAAGAGGTAGCTCGATTGTAGCTCGCTCCTGTCTGGCTGGCTTCACTCTGGCTCAGCTCTTTGCAGGCGTCATGATCCGGCAAAGGAAAAAAACATCGACTACAGTCATCCACTGCGCAGGCGTGTGCGTATTAATAACGGCGGTACTGCACGTTACTCGATAAGGATATGGAGTTATTTAATGTCAACGTTATTGGCAGTGAGACCCAAATTAGAGAGAAACATAGAGTTGGCCATTTGGGCGGGCATCGTGGCCGGCGTTATTTCGGCGCTGGTGAAGTCGGGCTTTGAGACTTTAATTCCGCCGAGAACTCTCAGTACCACACCGCCCCCGGTCGTGCTTTTGGAGAAGCTCGGTTTTAACGTGGATCTCATGACCTACGAGTGGATGGGGTACAGCATCAACTGGGGTGGTAATGGTGTTCACATCCTGTTTTCAATCGTGATGGCGATTATTTATTGCGTGGCGGTGGAGTTTTTACCCCGAGCAAGAATGCTGCACGGTGTTGGTTTTGGGGTGGGTGTTTCGGTGTTTGCCCACGGTCTGGTCGTTCCGTTGTTGGGGCTTTCGGGGTGGTTGTGGCTGGCGGGCTCGCAAGCGCTGATCTCGGAGTTTGTCGGCACGGCGTTCTGGATTTGGACGATTGAGGCGGTCAGGCGTGACCGTCGCTACAGCATTCCTCGCAATCAGTTATAAATTTGGTTTCCTGCGACTGGCGATGACTGTCTGGCGTCAGTCGGTTATAAAAGACAGAAATAGACCAAAAGGGGAGCGGTATGAAAAACCGGGTTCAAAAAAAGCATGTGTTTTTGATTATTTTTATTGCCTTTGCCGTGTTCAGTTTTTTGATGACTAACTGGGATCAATCACTTTGATTTAGTGAGTCGGCTTACGCCGCGCAGGTGTTTAAGCCTTACTCGAACAACAAAAAAGGGTGACCTCAACCGGTCACCCTTTTTTGCGTCTGCGCTTTTACATCATGCGCGCATGTTGGTCCCACAAAATCCAGATCGTTCCTGCAACGATTAACAGCAAGATCAATGACGTAAACAGTATGAGCATCAGGTCATCGCGGTGTGATTTGCCCAAGTCGATGTGCAAGAAAAAGCGCAAGTGCACTACCACTTGCACCAACGCCAGGAAGCCCAATACCGCGAGGGCCTGGGTGCCTGTAACGACCTTGAGCCAGACCAGGCCGAAGGCGATCAGGGTCAGGACCAGGGCCAACACGAGGCCGATGCAATAGCTGCGCTGCTCGTTGCCCGGTTGCGTCTGCACAGTGTTGCTCGATGAGGTTTCCGGGTTCATGTGGCGACTCCGAACAGGTAGACGAAGGTGAAGATGCCGACCCAGACGATGTCGAGCATGTGCCAGAACAAGGCGAGGCGTAAAAGCCGCAGTTTGACCGGTGTATTGACCCCCAGCGTCATCACTTGCACCGCCAGCACGATCATCCAGAGGATGCCGGCCGACACGTGCACGGCGTGGGTGCCGGTCAATAAGTAGTAGGCGGACAGAAAGCCACTGGTTTGCGGCCACGCATCGTGGGTTTCGATCATCACGTAATAGTCGTGGAGTTCGAACGCCACAAAGGCCGCGCCAAGCACAGCGGTGAGACCCAGCCAGCCCAGAAGTCGGGCGCGGCTGGTGCTGTACTTCATGGCCAAAATGGCGAAGCCAAAAGTGAAGCTGGATAACAGCAGCAAGAGCGTTTCGATAAAGGCCGAGCCCAGGTCAAAGACCTCGGCAGGCGTCGGGCCATGGGCGATGCCTTGGCTGCTCATGGCGGCATAGGTGGCAAAGAGCGCGGCAAACAGCACCAGGTCGCTCATCAGGAAAATCCAGAACCCGAAGATGACTTCTGAGGCTTTGGCGTGGCTCTCGCGGTCTGTCACGTCCAGGTTCACCCCGGGGTGCAGAGAGTGGGGCGCATTCATAGGGCTGACTCCAACACGTCATCAGGGAGTTTCTGGCCGGGCTGCCCGATTCTGTCCGGGGCGGCCTTGCCCCGGTTTTTCGGGCTCATTTCCAGGTCGCGGGTCACGCCGGGCGTGGCCCGTACGGCAGCCAAAAAGGCTTCGTGTTCCGCTTCGACGCGGCTGGCCGGAATAATCTCGGTTGTCTGTGAGACAAACGAACGTGCGATCACCACAGCCCAAGCGGCGACAAACGAGAACACCACCAGCCACCAGATATGCCATACGAGGCCAAACGCCAGGGTGAAGCTGAAGACGCCGATCAATGGCGCCGCCATGGAGTTGCGCGGGACTTCGATGTCGCTGTATGCCGCGGGCGAGCGATAGGCCTGACCGGTTTTCTTGGCTTCGGTAAAGGCGTCGCGGCCATCGACGTGAGGGATGACCGAGAAATTCCACGCCGGTGGAGGGGACGGGATCGACCACTCCAGCGAACGCCCGTCCCAAGGATCGCCCAGCAACACATTGAGTTGGCGGCGCTGGCGGATCGACACAGCGATCTGCACCAGCAAGAACACCGTGCCGAGCAGCAGCAATGCGGCGCCGAGCATGGCCAGTGCAAACCAAGGGGTGAACGACGGATCGGACCACATCACGGTGCGCCGTGGCGCGCCATTCATGCCGAGCCAGTAGAGCGGGAAGAACGCCAGCAGAAAGCCGGGTGCCATCGACCAAAACGCCGCTTTGCCCCAGCCCTCGTGCAAGCGGAAGCCAAAGGCTTTGGGGAACCAGTACTGCACGGCGGCAAACATGCCAAACAAAACGCCCGGAATGATCATGTTGTGGAAGTGCGCGATCAAAAACAGCGAGTTGTGCACCTGAAAGTCGACGGTGGGGTTGGCCAGCAGAATGCCGGTCATGCCGCCGAGGACAAAGGTCAGCAGGAAGTTGATGTGAAACAGCATCGGCGTGGTGATGCGGATTCGGCCGCGGTACATGGTCAGGATCCAGTCGTACACCTTAACCCCGGTCGGAATGCCGATGATCATCGTGGCAATACCGAAAATGGCATTGACGTTGGCACTTTGGCCCATGGTGAAAAAGTGATGCAGCCACACGCCGAACGAGAGCACCGCGATGCACATGGTGGCGTAGACGAGCGAGGTGTAGCCGTAGATCCGTTTGCCGACAAACGTTGAGACCACCTCTGACCACACGCCCAGGGCCGGCAGCAACAGGATGTAGACCTCCGGGTGCCCGAACAGCCAGAAGAGGTTGGCAAAGTTCATCATGTTTCCGCCGTCACCGTTGGTGAAGAAGTGGAAACCGACGTAGCGATCCAGCGCGAGCATGATTGTGGCCACGGTGAGCGGCGCCATGGCGAAGATCATCAAAATCGAGGTGCAGAGCGTGGTCCAGCAGAACAGCGGCATGCGAAACATCGACATGCCAGGGCAGCGCTGTTTGTACAGGGTCACGGCAAAGTTGAGCCCGGTCAGGGTTGAGCCGATCGACGCCAGGGTGACTGACCAGATCCAGTAATCCACGCCTTCACCGGGGCTGAACTCAATGCCGGTATAGGGCGGATAGCCACTCCAGCCGCCGGTTGAAAACTCGCCGACGACCAACGAAACCATGATCAAACCCGCGCCTGCCGCCGTCAGCATCAACGAAATCGCATTCAGCAGCGGGAAGCTGACATCGCGCGCGCCGATCTGCAGGGGCATCACGTAATTCATCAGGCCGGTGATGAACGGCATCGCCACGAAAAAGATCATGATCGTGCCGTGGGTGGTAAATAGCTGGCCAAAGTGATCAGCCGAGAGATAGCCCGCGCCATCGGCGGCCGCGAGTTGCTGAGAACGCATCACGCCCGCTTCGATCAAGGCCCGCAAGAACATGACCAGGGCGATGACGATGTACATGATGCCGATTTTTTTGTGGTCGACACTGGTCAGCCAGTCCCGCCACAGCGGCTTCCACCAATGCATGACGGTCAGCAAAACCACCACACCGATCGCGCCGAGTATCACAATACTGCCCGCCCCGGACGCCACGAATTCGCTGGTTGACGGGTGCTTGATGGCGCCGGCAAACACCAGTGAGTCCCAGCTAAGTTGCCCGAAAATAGTCTCCCAACTCACTGTTCTGCCCCTTTTGTGCTGGTGTGTTGAAGATGCTGTTCATGCCCTGGTGATGGCTGGGCGCTAGTCGCTTTGGCGTGCCCATGGCCGCCGGTGAAACTGCCGAGAACCCGCTCGAACAAGCCGTTTTCGACACTGCCGTAATAGCGCGGCGCATGCTCGATGCTGGGTTTGAGCAGCTCTTGGTAAGTGCTCAGGTCCAGTGTCTGCGCGCTTTGGCGGGCGTCACGGACCCACGCGTCGAATTGCCCGGCCGGCATCACCACCGTGGGGAACGATTGAGTGGCAAAGCCATCGCCGTTGTACTGCGTGTTACGCCCCCGGTACTCACCGGCGCGGTCCGCCATCAGGTTCAATTGCGTGGTCATGCCGGCCATGGTGTAAATCTGCCCGGCCAGTTGCGGGATCATGAAGGACTGCATCACCGTGCCGCTGGTGAGCTTGAGGCGCACCGGGCGGTCTTGCTCCAGTGCCAGGTAGTCGAGGGTGGCGATGCCTTGCTGCGGGTAGATGAAGAGGAACTTCCAGTCCAGCGAGACCACTTCAATGTCCAGCGGGTCGCTGCCAAGTGGGCGGTACGGGTCATATTTGTGCGTGTGCGCCCACAGCGCCGAACTGAGGACAATGATCAGAATGATCGGTATGCCCCACAAAACGGCTTCATTACCCCAGTTGAAATCCCAGTCAGGCCGATACGCGCCCCGACCGCCGCGGCGATAACGCCACAGCACCCAAGGGACGAGGATAAATATCGGCACGACGACGATGAGCATCAGCGAAATAATCGTCTTGAAGTGCTCAAATTGCGCGGCCGCAATCGGGCCTGCGGCGTCGATAAAACCGGCGTTGGCGATCGCCGTGTCAGCAGATGGAGCGGCTTGCGCCAGTGCGGGCAGCAGAAGGCCCGAGACAATCAGAGCGCAGGGTGTGATTCCTTTCACGCGGTAATCTCCTTGAGTCTTACAACTTGATCAGCGCTTTGTTGAGGGGGCTTTAGTCAAGGCATGCGTTCAGATGACCTCCAGTGCAGGGTTCGTCAGGCGACTGCCGGGTGATTGATCGGTACAGGGTGTCAGTTAAGGCTGGAGCGTTTGACCCGCACCGGCACTGATTTGTAAGCCGGAATACCGCTCTGCGGGTCAATGTTGTCCAGGGCGATCAAACAGTTGGCTTCCGGGTAGTAAGCCGCCACCGAGCCGGGCGCGATGGCGTGTTCTACGGCCGTCAGTTTCTCGTAACGCATCTGCCGGCCCGAGGTCACCGTCTCGATGTCCACCAGATCACCGTGGGCCAGACCGCGTGCCTGCAAGTCTTGCGCGCTGATGAACAGCACATCGCGCCGGCCGAAGACGCCCCGGTAGCGGTCATCCAAGGAGTAAATAGTGGTGTTGTATTGGTCATGGCTGCGCAAGGTCATGAGCCGTAGCACATCCTCGCCTTGCACCACCCAGTCTTCATCCACACCTGGGTACACATAAAACTCGGCTTTACCGGAGGGCGTGTGCCAAATGCGTTCGGTAGGCGGCAAGGGCAATCTGAAGCCGCCGGGCACACGGATTCGCTGGTTGTAGTCTTCAAAGCCGGGGATGGTTTTTTCGATCAGGTCCCGGATCAGGTCGTAATTGGCCACAAGTTCCGGCCACGCAATCGACAAATGCGGCAGTGCAGCGCTTGCCATCCCGGCCACGATCGCCGGTTCTGAACGCAGGTGCTCGGAGGCGGGGGGCAAGCGACCGGCAGAGGCGTGGACCATGGACATCGAGTCTTCAACGGTAATCGCTTGCGCGATGCCATTTTGCAGGTCCAGTTCTGTACGGCCCAGGCAGGGGAAAATATAAGTCTCTTTCGCGACCAGCAAATGTGAGCGGTTCAACTTGGTGCCGATATGCACACTCAGGTCCAGCTGTTTCATGGCCGGGAAGCATTGCTCGGGGTCGGGCAGCGCCACCGCAAAGTTTCCGCCCAGGCAAATCAGCGCCTTTGAGGTTCCGGCAACCATGGCTTGCATGGTTTGCACCGCGTTGTGGCCTGGGGCAGCAGGGGGCTTAAAACCCAAGGTCTGTTCAATTTTTTGCAGAAAGCTCGCCGAGGGTTTCTCCGTGATACCCACCGTGCGGTTGCCCTGCACATTGGAGTGCCCGCGCAACGGGCATATGCCGGCGCCCGGTTTACCCAGATTGCCGCGCAGCATCAGCAGATTGCACAGCGAGCGCACGTTTTCGGTGCCGGCATTGTGCTGGGTGATGCCCATGCCGTACGTGATGATGGTGGCATTGGATTTGGCATAGGCTGCCGCGACTTGCTCCAGCGCTGAGCGAGTGAGCCCGCTGTGGCGTTCGATCAGCGACCACTCGGTCGCGATCAAGTCTGCTTTCAGTGCTTCAAAGCCTTGGGTATGAGTCGCGATAAACGCGTGGTCCAGTACTTCACCGACACGCTCCTCAAGTTCCAGTACAGCTTTCATCACCCCTTTAACCGCAGCCACGTCACCGCCTGCTTTGACATTCAAGTAGGTGGAGGCAATCGGTGTTGATCCATAGGTCGCCATTTCAACCATGTTCTGCGGGTCGGCAAAGGTCTCCAGGGCACGTTCTCGGATAGGGTTAAACACCAGGATCGGTACTTTGCGGCGTGACACCTCATGCAGCGTGCCCATCATCCGCGGGTGATTCGTACCCGGATTATGGCCAATGGAGATGACCAACTCGCACAGATCAAAATCATCAAGAGACACCGTGCCCTTACCAATGCCGATGGACTGGGGCAGGCCGACACTGGTGGGTTCATGGCACAGGTTGGAACAATCAGGGAAATTGTTGGAGCCCAAACCGCGGGCAAATAACTGGAACAGATAAGCCGCTTCGTTAGAGGCCCGACCCGAGGTATAGAACTCAACTTGAGTGGGGTCGAGGCTGCGCAGGACCTCGCCAATACGTTCAAACGCAACGTCCCAGGCCACGGGCTTGAACGTGTCAGAGGCGCGGTCATACACCAGCGGGCAGGTCAGGCGCCCGTAGTTTTCCAGCTCGTGATCGCTGCGATTGAGCAGGGCGCTGACCGTGTTTTCGGCAAAAAACTCCGGTGTCACACGTTTGCTGGTCGCCTCCCACGTCACAGCCTTGGCGCCGTTTTCACAAAATTCGAAGGTTGAACTGTGCTTTTTGTCAGGCCAGGCGCAACCAGGGCAATCGAACCCATCGGGTTGGTTGGTTCTCAGGAGCGTGGTAACGGCCTGCACATTCTCCATTTGTTCGCGAATGGCATTCGCGGTGGCCTTTAACGCGCCCCATCCTCCGGCAGGCGCTGTGTAATCACGAATACCCTCGACCTTTCCTTGCTTGGACATGTTCACTCCTTGAACCCCAAAAAACACGCTCTACGACAGCGTTGAGCCTGAGTCCGGGCGCACACCAACAAACTGACTCACGGTTATAAGTCTGTTTTTTATAAGGTTATTAGCGGTTCGATTGACCATAGGTAAGCGATCTATATCTGTCAAGAATGCCGCCGCTACCCTTTATAAAGCCTGCGCAGATGAGTTACCGGGCGTGTTTATGTTATTAAGTTCAGCCCAACTGAAGGAGCAGACATCTATGGAAGACACCCTCGCCATCATTGCAACGATGACGCAGTCCGCTGACTTTAACGGCGCTTATGAACACGCCGTTCCGCTTGCGCAGCAGTACCCCAATGCAGTGGCTGCGCAAATAGCAGCGGCTTATGCGTGTGACCGCGTGGGTGATGAAGAACAAGCCCTGGTTTACTATCGCAAGGGCTGGGCGCTTGGCGTGCCTGAAGAACACCGATTTCAGTTTTTGATCGGGTTTAGCAGCACCCTCAGGAATGTAGGGTGTGCGCATGAATCACTCGAGTGGTTACAGCTCGCCAGGGCTGAACAACCAAACAATGCGGCGCTTGCTGCGTTCACTGCGCTGGCTTTGCACACCGTTGGTGAGACCAAATTGGCGCTCGCCACCATGCTGGAGGCTGCTTTAAAAACGGCGGATGGCAACGGGCTGGCACCCTATACCCGAGCGCTGACAGAGTATCGGGATGAGCTGTTAGTGGCTGCCGGGAACCCGCAGCAGAATTCAAGTATTGAGACGGATGAGCCCAGTACTTCGGCTTGAACCCATCAGATTTTTAGCACTTTGCGGGGGACCAATTGCCTGACTTCTTCAATTGATTTATAGGGGATCAGGCTGCTGGGAAGTTTCGAGGTGCTGGACAAGTTATAAACGCTAAAGTCAGTATCTATGACCTTTTCTGCCATCAGTTCAAAGGAGGGCAGAATGCGAGATTCCATATGCTCATCCAGCACGCAGGGTGACTTGTTTGATTGAGCCGTCTCATAAAAACGCCCTGTATCAGGGCATAAATCTACCCCGACCATAAATACTTTATTGAAGCCCGCGTGATAGGCAACTTGCAAAGCAAGATAGGCCACTGTTCTGGCGTCGAAATAACCTTCACTTAAATCTTTACTGAAGCCGATACTGCTGTTGCGGCCTGTATGGAATTTGGAGCGGCGGATCAAATTACCAGGCTCGGCTGAGAATAAATCTCTCCAAGTAGATTTAGCGGCTTTTTTCAAGGCGTAAAATTCGCCGGATGGCAGAGGAATGTCATGCAGCACATAATCTTCTCGCAGCACTACGCGCTGGCTAAGTGCCAGCCCTGCGTGGAATAAGCGGCTTTGCTGGGTGAAGAAGCCAGAGTCGGTGCAGACATAGAAAAAAGGGTTGATTGAAGTATTCAGGAACATCGAAATCGCGCCGTTCACCACAATCATCGGCACGTGTTTGAACTCATTTAGAGGGAAGTCTTTGGCTGAAGCACCCGAAGCAATGATAAATACAGCACCCTCAGCGATATCCTTGCAACCCGACAGTGCAAGCGGCGTAGGAGAATGGGTGGAAATATAGGTGCTGGCAACGCCCATGGCTTTGAACCCTCTGGAGCAGAAACTGAAGAACCTTACGCCCATATGTGCAGAGCATATGTAGTCCTTTTCCAGTATAGGTGTGGGATATTGACTTCACTCATGAAAAATCTGTCAGTTTGGTAGTTTTGAAGCAATTATCGCGCGCAATTTCACTGAATTTTCACAACTGTAAAGAAGTGTTAGTTGTCTTAACATTAATTAATAAAGTGAGCTTGATCTGGTTGATAGTTTTGGCCTTTAGTGCGCACTCATTAAGTAGGATTGGATGTGGGCGATTTTTTAACATCATTTTTAAACAGGCTATCAGCAGAGGTGTTCTGTGGAGCACACTTTTTGCAGTATTCAGGTCTTGCAGTGGGTGTTTGGACGTATTTATGGGAGAAGGCAGGATCAGGCACGAAATGTGAATGGTCGATAATGACGGGGGGGTTGCACTGAGATGATGCCTTTTTATGATGGTTGCTCCAGATTGGTGATTTTTGACAGGCTAGCCGATAAGAAAACGTCCACGCGTTAGTGTGAAAGTATTTTTTATGAATGGCTTAATTTTATTGGTGTTGGGGGGTTGCAGTGTCCTTATTGAAAGAAGCGTTAGAGAGTCATGATGAAAATCCGGATCAAGCAAGAAGTCTGTTAGCGCGCATAGAGTTCAGTACTCTTGAAGATAATGAAAAAAATACTTATTTCTGGCTGATTAACCATGTAGTAGGGGAATTGCTCTCGGACTGGGAAAGTGCATTCCTTTGGCTGAATGCTAATAAGTGTGAAGGCATGGAGGCGTATTTTAAATTTTTATCTGTCGCTGCTTACTTTTCTGGTCATCCTGTGCAAGCTTTTAACGCTGAGTTTGAGTACTCCCGTTTGGCAAATGTCAGTGTGTCGGAAACTAAAGCCTTGGTGAACTTGTTGTGTGTGCAATCAGCGCGGGGCGACGAGTCCATAGTGAATTCGCTTACGCTGTTGAGCAACTATGCTTCATCATTCATAAGCCCGGCGAGTCCTGTCACGGGTAAAAGTATGGCTGCGGCGTTAAATAATATCGTCTCTAAATTGATTGAGGATCCACGTTTGGAGGCTGATGATCCGTTCCACAAGCACACAACGATTGAGGCTGCCTTGGTTTGCAAGCAGCTATGGCGAGATTTTGGAGTGTGGGTAAATCACGAGCGGAGCTTGTATTTGTGTGCGCTGACTTATAATCGATTCTCAGAGTGGAAATCTTCTGTCGATTGTGTTGAAGAGGCTTTAGGCATAATCGCGTCGAATGGTTCTGAAAACGTGGATAAGGCCTTTTTACTTCTAGAACTTGCCAAGGCCCAACAAGGTTTAGGCTATAGAGCAGAAGCCGAAAACTGTCTTGATGAAGCCGATTGTATAGCCAGGGACTTTGATTCACACCTCAAACAGTGGTTTGCAGGTCGACGGTCCAAGGCTATATCTCAGCTATCTATTTAATTCCCATAGTCACTTGGCAAACTTCTTGGCCGCAATGACACACACAATTACCGCGCCGGTCACGCCAAACATGCCAAGGGTCACCGTTTCATGCAGAAAAGTAGCGGCCAGGGCCAGCCCGAAAAAAGGCTGCAACAGTTGAAGCTGGCCCACAGCGGCAATACCGGCCAGGGCCAGGCCGCGATACCAGAAGAAAAAGCCGATTAACATGCTGAACACTGAGATGTAGCCCAGGCCGAACCACGCAGGCGGGCTGATGCCTGCGAAAGAGGCGGGGGCCACGATGCAGGCCAGTGTTGCCATGATTGGCAGCGAGAGCACCAGCGCCCATGAAATAACCTGCCAACCGCCCAGGGTTCGCGACAGTTTGGCGCCTTCGGCGTAGCCAAGGCCGCAGATCAGGACTGCCAACAGCATCAGCATGTCGCCTCGGGCAGAGGCGGTTAGCCCTTGTGAGATGGCAAACGCGATCACCAGTGCGCTGCCCAGAACCGAAAAGAACCAGAACGCCGGGCGCGGGCGTTCACCCCCGCGCAGTACGGCAAAGGCGGCAGTCGAGAGCGGCAGCAGGCCGAGGAAGACGATGGAGTGCGCCGAGGTGACATGCTGCAAGGCCAACGCGGTCAACAATGGAAACCCCAGCACGACGCCGATCGCCACGATCAGCAGTGAAAACAGCTGGCTTCGATCCGGGCGTCTGGCTTTAAGCGCCAGCAGAATGCACAGCGCCAGCACCCCGGCGATGGTGGCCCGGGCAAAGGTCAGAAAAACCGGATTAAACTCTTGCACGGCGACGCGGGTCGCGGGCAACGAGGCGCTGAAAATGACCACGCCGATAAAACCGTTGATCCAGCCGGAAAGGTTTTTCTCGTTCGCTGGGGTGTGCAAATTAGAGGTGCGTTCCATCGGGTCTCACGCTCAAGGCTAAGGGCAGGATTGCTTTAGGCGCATGCTATGGCTGAAGATTGATGACAATCAAAATATTGTCATGGATACATATTCCGATGCCCCGTTCCCGATACAAATCGCTGGTTGACTCGTTTGCCGCTGATATCCGCTCAGGGCGATTGTCACCGGGTACACGCTTGCCTACGCACCGCCAGTTGGCCGCGACACAAGGGTTGGCGCTGGTCACGGCGAGCCGGGTGTATGCAGAACTTGAGGCCATGGGGCTGGTCAGCGGAGAGACCGGGCGCGGGACGTTCGTCAGGGAGACGTCGCTGCCGCCAGGTCACGGCATTGACCAACCGAAAGTCACGGCGGGCATGTTGGACCTCAACTACAACTACCCGTCCGCGTTGGGGCAAGCCGACATGCTTCGCACTGCGTTGCGGCAACTGGCGTTATCCGGGGATCTGGAGTCGTTGTTGCGTTACCAGCCACATGGCGGCCGCCTGCACGAGCGGGCGTCAGTGGCGAGGCATCTGTCAGCTCGCGGTTTGAACGTCCCGGCCGAACAGGTGTTGATCGTCAATGGTGCTCAGCATGGGTTGACGGTGGCGCTGATGGCCTTGTTAAAACCTGGCGATGTGGTGGCTGTTGATGCGCTGACCTATCCGGGGTTTAAAGCGCTTGCGCAGACCCTGCACCTGGAAGTTTTGTCCGTGCCGGTGATCGACTGCGGCCCTGATCTCAATGCATTGGAAAAACTCTGTTGCAGCCGTTCAGTCCGTGCGGTTTACAGCATGCCGACACTGCACAACCCACTGGGTTGGGTGATGAGTCTTGAGCAGCGTCAGCAGTTGGTCGCCATAGCGCGCACCCATGACCTGCATATTATTGAAGACGCTGCCTACGCTTTTCTTGTCGAAAACCCACCGCTGCCTATCGCCGAACTGGCGCCAGAACGGACAATTTACGTGTCAGGGCTTTCCAAAAGCGTTGCTGCGGGCTTGCGTGTCGGCTTTATGGCCGCCCCCGGCCACCTGATCGCGGCATTGGAGCGCGTGATCCGAGTGACCGCGTGGAACACCCCCGGCGTTATGACTTCCCTTGCCAGCGCATGGCTGGAGGATGGAACCGTCAGCCGTCTGGAAGTGCAAAAGCGCCAAGACGCACATGCCCGACAAAACATTGCTGACGAACTCCTGGCTGGGTTGCGCACTGTCCGTCATCCGTACTCCTACTTTATCTGGCTGCCTTTGTCTGAAGACGCCCGCGCAGAGCAAGTCGTGTCAGCCCTGATGCGCGAGCACGTTTCGGTGTCGTCTGCGCAGCCATTTGCGACCTCGACCCATGTGCCGCGTGCGATTCGTCTGGCGCTAGGGTCAGTAGACTTGGCGTCACTGCGTGAGGGGCTGGCGAAAGTGAAGTGGGTGGTTGATGAGTATTCGTAGGGTTTAGCGCCGGGTTTGAGCTGCCACTGAGTTCTTCAGTGGCAGGCCGACCTGTGCGGGTGGTTCAAATCCCTGAGCGTGTCATTGGGCTGAGTATCTGGCTCCCCAGATTCAAGGCTTGGGTCACCAGGTTCCTCAATTTCAGCGGGTTTTCGCCCTGGACGTGCTGCGCAAGTTTTTCTCCGAGAGTGGGGGTGCCATCCTGGCCTTCGGCAAAGGCTCGAAGGATCAGCAGACCATTGCTCGTAAGGACGACTTCAAAAAACGAAACGCCTGACATGCCGTCGAAATGGATGTAACCGACGTCGGCCAGCCATTTGACGGTAGCCAGAAACAGGTTTTCTTCTTGGCTCAGTAGCTGGCGGTTGCTGTCTTCGAGGGTGTTGTAGTCGATGAATTCTTCTGCGCTCAGGGTGATGGGCAGCGGGAAATTGCGGTAAAGGCGGCCGAGAATCAAGCCGGTGTAGCTGTCGAACAGTTCTATGTTGTTGGACGGCAGGTCGTTGACGGCGTGCGTGCTTTTATCTTTGGCAGAACCAGCAAATCCTTTGAACATGCGAACCTCTTCCAGTGGCGGCTGCGTGCCGCGTTCAAACATTTGTCCCTATGGGTATAGCACAGGCCCTGAAGATGGGCTGAATCGCGTACACCCCGTAGCAGTTGACGAGCCTTGCGAGGCTACGTCCGGGCGCGCAGCGGCCGTAAAAGAGCCAAGATCAAAAGATCGCGAGGCAAGCTCGCTCCTACAGTTTGAATCGCGTACAACCCGTAGCAGTTGACGAGCCTTGCGAGGCTGCGTCCGGGCGCGCAGCGGCCGTAAAAGAGCCAAGATCAAAAGATCGCGAGGCAAGCTCGCTCCTACAGTTGTATTGCGTACAACCTGTAGCAGTTGACGAGCCTTGCGAGGCTACGTCCGGGCGCGCAGCGGCCGTAAAAGGGCCAAGATCAAAAGATCGCGAGACAAGCTCGCTCCTACAGTTGTATTGCGTACAACCTGTAGCAGTTGACGAGCCTTGCGAGGCTACGTCTGGGCGCGCAGCGGCCGTAAAAAGAGCCAAGATCAAAAGATCGCGAGACAAGCTCGCTCCTACAGTTGTATTGCGTACACCTGTAGCAGTTGACGAGCCTTGCGAGGCTACGTCCGGGCGCGCAGCGGCCGTAAAAAGAGCCAAGATCAAAAGATCGCGAGCAAGCTCGCTCCTACAGTTGTATTGCGTACACCTGTAGCAGTTGACGAGCCTTGCGAGGCTACGTCCGGGTGCGCAGCGGCCGTAAAAAGGGCCAAAATCAAAAGATCGCGAGACTAGCTCGCTACAGTTTTAATGCGCCTCAACTTCAAGCCCATGCAGCTCGCAATACTCCGCCCATTCCATGCCTGCCATTTGCGCCACTTCGCGGTGCACTTCAAGGCGCTGCGCTTGAAAGTCTTCGGGCGTTTCACTGGTCAATTGCAGAGTCAGTTCCCAGGCAAAAAAGCCCAGTCGTTCAGCCTCTGCTTCGAAGGCTTCGTTGAGGCGTTCCTGGCGATATTTCTGCATGGATTGGCCCGCCGCGCGGGCTTCCAGCGGGTTTAGATTGTCGAGTTTTGTGGCCAGTTCCGGGCGTTCGCCTAGGAACCGGTCAAGGGCTTTTTGATGCCGAGGTCCAGGTTCGGTCACACAGGTCTCCACGTAATGAAGGTTATAAACACAGCATAGACTGCGCGGGCCAAGGAGCTCAACGCCGCTCATGCTGCTTGCGATAAGCCCCCGGTTGCACGCCGATCGCTTTGGTAAATGCCCGGGTAAAGGCGGCAATCGACTGATAGCCCACCGCACCACAGACTTGCTCGACGGTGTGCCCGTTTTGCAACAATCGGCAGGCATGGCGCATGCGCAACGCCAGCAAGACATGCCCCGGTGATTGCCCGGCCTGTTCGCTAAACCGTTTAAAAAACGCCGAGCGCGACAGGCCAGTGCAGGCGGCCATGCTTTCCAGTGTCCAGGGCTGCTCGGGGTGTTCGATCAGTTGCTCCAGCAAGCTGGAAAACAGCGGCTGCCTCGCCAAGGCAACCAAGCCCCCGAGGTTCGGGTTGTCGCCGACTTGCTGGCGTAAGACGTATAGAAATAGCAGGTGGCTCAAGCGCTCAAGCAGGGCTGACGATGGCCCCGGCGTTCGCTGACATTCTTCCAGTATTAACTGGAAAAGTGTGCGCGCTGCGTGGGACGAAGGGTCGTCCGCGCGTAAGAGAATCCAGGCGGGCAGGGCTTCGATGATCAGCGCCGAAAGTCCCGGCTGAAAATGGAAGAAACCACAGACCAGGCCCACGCCATCTTCCGCCTGGCTGTCGAGCGCTTGCATGGTTTGGCGCGGCAGTTGCACCGCCAGGCTTGGGTCTTGGGCGCTAGACAACCGGTACTTCAAGTCTTGCAGCAGAAACAGCGCATCCCCCGCGTTGAGTTGCACGCCCGTGGTTTGCCCTTCCGCATGCAGCCAGCATTGACCCTGCACGACCATATGGAAACTGGCGGGCGCTAACCCCTCGGTGCTGCTGTGCCAGCCACCGCAATAACGGCCGACGTGAAACAGACTGGCATCCAGCTCAAGGCTTTCTAATAACCAATCGATTAGTGGGGTGGAAGAAATCATCTAATGGAAACACTCAGGAGCAAGTAATCGCTACTTTAGAATATGGAATGAATTTTTTATAACCAACAGACTGTTTAGACACCTTACGCAGGAGTCACCACATGTCTCGCGTCACCCTTCATACCCTGGAAACCGCACCGCAAGCCGCCAAGCCATTTCTGGAAACCGCGCAAAAAAACTCAGGATTTATTCCGAACTTGCTAGGGATTCTAGCCAATGCGCCGGCGGCATTGGAAACCTATGTCACGGTTTCGGCGCTTAACGGCAAGTCTGAGCTGACCCTGCCTGAGCGCGAAGTGGTGCAGTTGATTGCTGCCACGCGCCATGGTTGCGATTTTTGTGTGGCAGGGCATACCGCTGTGGCGCAAAACAAGGCAAAGCTGCCAGACGAAGTGGTGACGGCGCTGCGCGGCCAAACCGAGCTGCCCATTGAACGACTGGAAGCGCTGGCGGCGTTCACCCGTGAAGTGATTGCCACCCGTGGTGATGTCAGCGACGGCACTTACGCCACCTTCAAGGCCGCTGGTTTTACCGAAGGCCAAGCGCTGGAAGTGATTCTGGGCGTAAGCCTGGCGACCTTGTGCAACTTTGCCAACGTCTTCGCGCGGACCCCGTTGAACCCTGAGCTGGCGCGTTACAGCTGGAACAAACCTGCGTAATCAGCGGGCCACGATTTTAAGGAGAGACCCACATGCTCGACCCCGTACTCAGTCATTGGCTGGAGACCGAAGCCGAGGCGCTCGACTTGGGCCACAGCGACCCGCAGACCGTTCTGTCACAGCTGGCGGCTGCCAATGTGCTGCGGGTCGGGGTCGACCCGGCATTGGGCGGCAGCGGCGGCTCCGTCGTCGATGCTATTGAAAGCGTGGCCAGTGTCGCCAGTCACTCGCTGGCCTCGGCGTTTGTGTTTTGGGGCCAGCGCGCGTTTATCGAATACGTCCTGCAAAGCCCGAACAAGGCGCTGGGTGAGCGCTTGCTGCCCGATTTGTTGAGCGGACAACTGGCGGGCGCGACGGGCCTGTCCAATGCCATGAAGTTTCTGTCGGGGGTCGAGACCCTGCAAGTAAAGGCGCGGGCCGAGGCCAATGGCTGGAGCCTCAACGGGCGTTTGCACTGGGTGACCAACCTGCGCAAAAGCGGGTTTGTGGTGGCGGCAGCGATTGATCGGGAAGAGGGCGGTACGCCGTTTGTGCTGGCGATCCCTGATGCCCTGCCGGGGCTGACGCGCTCGGCGGACCTGCAACTGATGGGCTTGCAGTCGAGCAATACCGCAGCCATTGATTTGCAAGCTGTTCAGGTGGCTGAAGAGTGGTTGTTGCACGACAACGCCAAAGTGTTTTTGCCCGCCGTGCGCCCGGCCTTCCTGGGCTTGCAATGTGCCATGTCCATTGGTCTGGCGCGGCGTTCGCTTAACGAAGCGCAAGCGCATCTGCAAGGCCCACGCGCAGACTTGCTCGAACTCCTTGAAGAACAACGGGCGGCTCTTGAAAGCCACGTTACAGCCCTCAAGGCCGGGCTGCTGGACGGGCGTTTTCTGACGCAACCGGCAGCGCTGTTCAAGATCCGCATCGCCTTGGCCGAAGCCACCGCCAGTGCCGTGCAATTCGAACTGCAAGCCAGCGGCGGCAAGGCTTACTTGAGTGCTTACGGCAGCGCGTTTGCGCGGCGCTGGCGCGAATCGGCCTTTGTGCCGATTGTGACCCCAAGCCTGGTACAGCTGCGGGCCGAGTTACAGCGTCAAAGCCAGGCCAGTGCGCAATGAGCGCGGTGGTGCTGGAGGCGCGCCAGATCACCCTGGGCTATGCCCATGACGCGGGTTGGCAGTCAGTGCTGGAAGGCTTTGATCTGCAATTGATGCCCGGTGAAGTGGTCTCGGTGCTGGGCCCCAGCGGCGTCGGCAAGTCCAGCCTGCTGCGGGTGCTGGCCGGTTTGCAGACGGCCCATGCTGGTAGTGTCAGCGTGCTGGGCCAGCCGCTCAGCGCACCGCATCCGCGGGTGGCGGTGGCCTTTCAAGACCCTAGCCTGTTGCCGTGGCTGAGCCTTGAAAGCAACGTCGCGTTTGGCCTTGATTTCGCCAGCCAGCCCACAGTCTCCAGCGCCGAACGAAAGGCGCGGGTGGACCAGGCCATTGCCGAGGTGGGTTTGCAGCACGCACGCGGCCAGTACCCGGCGCAATTGTCAGGCGGCATGGCGCAGCGGGTCGCATTGGCGCGGTGTCTGGCCCGCCAACCCCACGTGCTGTTACTCGATGAGCCGTTTGGCGCGCTCGACGAAGTGACCCGCGCCGACATGCAGCAGCTGTTGCTCAAAGTGATCGAGCGGCACAACACCGCCGCATTGTTGATCACCCATGACATTGACGAAGCCCTGCTGCTCAGCGACCGAATTCTGCTACTGGGTCACAGCCCGGCGCAGACGGTGGCGCAGTGGCGCATTGATCTGGCGCAGCCGCGCGACGAACGGATCGATGAACTGGGTGCCTTGCACATAGACATTCTTAAAACCCTTCGGCGGGCAAGCCGCAAACCCGATGCAGTTATTGACCCTTTGCCCAACTCGCTGGAGCGTGAACATGTGCCTGGACGACTTTACCCACACTCGACGTGACATTTTAAAACTCAGCGCCATGCTCACCGCGGCGGGCGCTTTGCCAATGCTGGCAAGCTTGCAAGCGCGGGCGGCTGCCGAGCCGGATGCGCCCGTTCGCATTGGCTACCTGCCCATCACCGATGCCACGCCCCTGCTGGTTGCGCACAACAATGGCCTGTTCGAAGCCGAAGGCATAAAGGCCGAGCGCCCGGTGCTGTTGCGCAGTTGGGCGCAGGTGATCGAGGCGTTTATTTCAGGCCAGGTCAACGTGATCCACTTGCTGTCGCCGATGACGGTGTGGGCACGTTATGGCAGCAAGGTACCGGCCAAGGTCGTGGCCTGGAACCATGTGGGCGGTTCGGGTTTGACCGTGGCGCCGCAGATTACCGACGTCAAGCAATTGGGCGGGCAATCGGTGGCGATCCCGTTTTGGTACTCGATCCACAACGTGGTAGTGCAGCAGTTGTTTCGTGAAAACGGTTTGCAGCCGGTGACACGGCCCGTCAACAGCCCGCTGGCCGCGAACGAGGTCAACCTGGTGGTGATGCCGCCTTCAGACATGCCGCCAGCACTGGCCACCCAGCGCATCGCCGGCTACATCGTTGCCGAGCCGTTCAATGCCCTGGCTGAAGACCTTAAGGTTGGGCGTGTGCAGCGCTTTACCGGGGACATGTGGCGCAACCACGCCTGCTGCGTGGTGTTTATGCACGAGCATGACTTGAACAATCGCCCCGAGTGGTCGCAAAAAGTCGTGAATGCCATTGTTAAAGCGCAAGTCTGGACCCGCGACAACCGTGAACAGGCCGCCAAATTGTTGGCTAAAGACGGCGAAAATCGCTACACCCCGCACAGTTCGCAAGTGTTGCAGCGGGTGTTGTCCCCAGCGGCCACGGAGCGCACGGGCTATGAACATGACGGTGCGATCCGGCACGCGAACTGGGACGAACAGCGCATCGACTTCCAGCCGTATCCTTTCCCGAGCTACACCGAAGAGCTGGTCACGCGTCTCAAACACACGCTGATTCAGGGCGATAACGGTTTTCTGGCTGACCTTGACCCCAAGCAGGTGGCGCAGGACCTGGTGGACGACCGTTTCGTCAAAAACAGCATTGCCAGCGTCGGTGGCCTGAAAGCGTTCGGCCTGCCCGATAGTTTTGAGCGCACCGAGGAGTTCGGCTTTTGAAAACGCTTACACCTTCACCTGCACGCCAGTGGCTGCTCGGCGTGGCAGGGTTATTGAGCCTGTTACTGCTGTGGTGGCTGGGGATTGAGCTGTTCGGCAGCGCGCAGGGGCTTTCAGCACGATTCTCGCCGCAGGCCACCTTTGCCAGCCTGTTTGACTTGCTCGGCAGTGCACAGCTCTATGACAACGTCTGGGTGAGCGTAAAGCGCATTCTGATCAGCTTGCTGATGGCCCTGTTGATCGGCGTGCCTCTGGGCCTGTTGATTGGCGGTTCGCGCAACCTTGAAGCGGCCACCACGCCAGCGTTTCAGTTTTTACGGATGATCTCGCCGCTCTCGTGGATGCCGGTGGTGGTGATGCTGATGGGCGTAGGCGATCAGCCGATCTACTTTTTGCTGACGTTTGCCGCCGTGTGGCCGATTTTGCTCAATACCATCGCCGGTGTTCGGCAACTGGACCCGAGGTGGTTGCAATTGAGTCGAAGCCTGAGTGCCACGCGTTGGGAAACCTTGCGCCGGGTCATTCTGCCGGGGGTTCTGGGGCATGTCTTGACCGGGGTGCGGTTGTCGATAGGGATCTTGTGGATCGTGCTGGTGCCGTGCGAAATGCTCGGTGTGAGTGCCGGTTTGGGTTACTTCATTCTCGACACGCGTGACCGCCTGGCTTACTCCGAACTGATGGCCATGGTGGTGCTGATCGGTGTGCTGGGTTTTGCCCTGGATGCTTGCGCGCGCAGCCTGCACCGGCGTTGGGTGCATGCCTGAGCCGTTGCCGCTAGTGTTCAGTCATAGAACCTTTGCACAATGAACCAAAGGGTTGCTGTCTGTGCGTGGTGCGACGGCCGGTGATGATGTACAGCACATCCACGCCGATCAAGGTGATGGCGGCCAGATAGTCGGCGCGAGGCATGCTCAGGTCCCGCTCATAACAGCCTTGTGCGTAACGCCCAACCCCGCCAGCGTCGGCGAAAAGTTCTTGCGTCAGCTTCAGGCGCAGACGTTCCTGTTTTAAGCGTGATCCGTATGTACTCATAGATGCAGCCCGTGATAGCCAGAGGGGTCACAAAAAAGAGTAATTCAAGCAATGAAATAGGGAAAGGGTGGGAGCTGTAAATGCCTACTAACAAGTAGGATATTTACCAATTCCATGCAGGATTGCTTCTAACAATCCTGCATGGCGGGGTATCAGACGGCTGGTCTGGCTTCTGTTTCTGGCAGGAACCAGTTCAGCAGTAGGGCACAAATACCGCCTGTGGCGACCCCGGACTCCAGCACATCGCGCAACGCTGCTGGCATATGGGCCAGGAACTCAGGCACTTGCGACACGCCCAGGCCCAAGGCCAAGGACACGGCAATAATCAGCAGTGCGCGACGGTCCAGTTGAATGCTCGCCAGAATATTGATCCCCGACGCGGCTACCGCACCGAACATCACCATGGCCGCGCCGCCCAGTACTGGTTCCGGTACGGCCTGGATGGCCCCGGCCACGCTTGGGAACAAGCCCAGCAGGATCAACATGCCGGCAATCCACACACCGACATGGCGGCTGGCAATCCCGGTGAGCTGAATCACGCCGTTGTTTTGCGCAAAGATCGAGCTTGGGAAGGTGTTGAACACCCCGGCCAGCAACGAGTTAGCGCCGTTGACCAGCACGCCGCCCTTGATGCGCTGCATCCATACCGGGCCTTCAACTGGCTGGCGCGATATTTTGCTGGTGGCGGTCACGTCGCCAATCGCTTCCAGCGACGTCACCAGGTAAATCACCAGCATCGGAATAAACAACGCCCACGAGAACCCCAGGCCAAAGTGCAGCGGCACCGGCACCTGGAACACTGCGGCCTGATGCATGCCGGTGAAGTCCAGACGGCCCAGATAACCCGCCAGCGCGTAGCCCACCGCCAATGCGATGACGATGGCGCAACTGCGCATCCACACCAGCGGGATACGGTTGAGGATCACGATAATCGCCAGCACCACGCCTGACAGCATCAGGTTTTCACCGTTGGCGAAGGTGCCATTGGCCATGGCGCTAAAACCGCCGCCCATGCTGATCAGGCCGACTTTAATCAGCGTCAGACCAATCATCAGCACCACGATGCCGGTGACCAGCGGGGTGATCATGCGTTTAACAAACGGCAAGACCCGCGAGATGCCCATTTCGACAAACGACCCGGCAATCACCACACCGAAAATCGCGGCCATCACGCCCTCGACCGGGGTGCCTTGCTTGACCATCAACGCGCCACCGGCAATCAGCGGGCCGACAAAGTTGAAGCTGGTGCCCTGAACAATCAACAAACCGGCGCCAAAAGGTCCGAAGCGTTTGCATTGCACAAAGGTTGCGATGCCAGAGATCACCAGCGACATGGAGACAATCAAGTTGGTGTCGCGGCTCGACACCCCGAGCGCCTGACAGATCAGCAGGCCGGGAGTAACGATTGGCACGATGATGGCCAACAGATGTTGCAGCGCGGCCAGAAAGCCGATCCACGGCTTGGGGCGGTCTTCGAGGCCAAAGACCAGTTCGCTGGTCTGGGACTCGGCTTCATGCGGGGTTTTGGGAGAGGTCATGGCGAGCGCCCTGGAAAAAAGAGCGCGATTCTACTGGTGTTAGGCCACCACGCCCAGTGTTTGCTTGCACGGGCTTTCGCTCCGGGCCCAAGCGAACTTAAATCAATCGAATGATTAAGCCGCGCTGTGGTCGCAGTTTAAGGCCCGAAGGGCACACGGCAGCACTTTTAAAGGGACGTGACTTGATGCTTGAACCCACCTGGACCGCCTTGAAATACCATCGCCGACTGCAGCACATTGTGGCGACCCTGGTGCGCTTTGGCGCGCAGGACGTCTTGATTCGCCTGGGGCTGGGGCGCTTGCTCGCCGAAGTGAAGGCCGAACCCGGCGAATCGCTGCCCGCCACTACCCCGCAGCGGGTTCGCATGGCCCTGGAAACGTTGGGGCCGACGTTTATCAAGTGCGGGCAGATACTCGCCAGCCGCAGTGACATCCTGCCGCCTGCGTGGGTTGAAGAACTGCAAGCCTTGCATAGTCAGGCGTCGACCTTGCCCTGGTGTGAGCTTGAAGCCCAAGTGTTGGAAGACCTGGGCTGTGAGCTGGATCAGGCGTTTGCCGAATTTGACACCCAACCCTTGGCGGCGGCATCGATGGCCCAGGTCTATCGCGCGCGGTTGCTCACGGGCGAGGCAGTGGTGGTCAAAGTCCAGCGGCCCGGCTTGCGCCAACAAATGACCGCCGATTTGCAGTTGCTGGAAAGCCTCGCGCAGTTGATTGAGCAAAATGATGCGCTGGCGCTGTATCAACCGCGCCAGATGGTTCGGCAGTTGGCCAGGGCGATGCTCGAAGAACTGGACTTCACCCAGGAGGGGCAAAACTGCGACAGCGTGGCGCAGAATTTCGCGCAGACCCCTTACATCGTCATCCCGGCTATTTATTGGGCATTCAGCAGCCAGCGTTTATTGGTTCAGGCGTTTTTGCCCAGCTTTACCCCGCTGACCCGTACGGCATTGCTAGAACAGGGGCTGGACCCAAGCCTGCTGGCCAAACGCGGGGCGCAGGCATTTATCAAAATGTTGCTCGAAGATGGCCTGTTTCATGGTGATCCGCATCCCGGCAACTTGCGGGCAATGAGTGAGAACCGCGTGGGGTTTATCGACTTCGGCATGGTGGGGCGCCTTGATGAACGCCGTCGGCTTGAAGTCATGAACTTTATGCGGGCTTTGACCGAAGGCAGCACTGAGGTATTGGTCGGCGTCTTGATCGACTGGAGTGGCGAGCGGGTGCAAGACCTGTCGCTGATCGAGCAGGCGGCCCGCGAATACATGTCGCGGCAACAGGGCGGACCTCTGAAAATGAGCGCCTTGATCACCGACTTTCTTGAGTTGATCCGTGAATACCGCTTGCCGCTGCCCGCGGATTTACTGGTGCTATTTAAGGCGCTGATCACCGCGGATGGCGTGTTGACTCAGCTGGATCCGGAGCTTGATCTGGTAGCCACGGCCAAGCCTGCAGTGGAAAAGATGCTGCGCGAGCAATTTGACTGGAAAGCCGCCAAGCGTCTGGGCATTGAGGGCGTGCAACTGGGGCGCGGGGTGTTGGCGGATTTGCCCAAACTGACCCGCTTGATGGTGCATCGGCTCAAGCACGGTGTAGTCGACCTCAAGGTCGATATGCCGGGGCTGGAACGCCTGGAACGCTCGCTGCGGTTAGCCTCGACCCGCCTGTCGTTGGCCTTGTTGATCAGCGCGCTGCTGATTGCCTTCGGCCCGCAAATAGCCGCGGCCGGGCCCGTGTGGCAAGGCTTGTCGGCGGTGGGGTGGTTGGCCGGGATCGCGACATTGGGAGGTTTGCTGGCGTTTCTATGGAGCCTGTTTAAAAGCCCGTAAACCCGCCCCTGTAGGAGCGAGCTTGCCTCGCGATCTTTTGACCGTTTAAAAGATCGCGAGACAAGCTCGCTCCTACAAGGGGCTGTAACCGTCGTTACAAATGCAACGCATGCCCCAAGGCGCGCAAAGCGGCTTCTTGCACGGCTTCGCCCAAGGTCGGGTGAGCGTGGATGGTGCCGGCGATGTCTTCCAGGCAAGCGCCCATTTCCAACGACTGGGCAAAGGCGGTCGACAACTCGGAAACCCCGGCACCCACGGCTTGCCAGCCAACAATCAAATGATTGTCACGCCGCGCGACTACCCGTACGAAACCGGTTTTGGATTCCAGGGTCATGGCCCGGCCGTTGGCGCTGAACGGGAAGCTGGCGCTGATAAAGTCCAGCCCCGCCGCTTCAGCGTCAGCCGGGCTTTTGCCCACCACGACTATTTCCGGGTCGGTAAAGCACACCGCCGCAATGGCTGCCGGGCTAAATTCACGCTGTTTGCCAGCAATGATCTCGGCCACCATCTCACCCTGCGCCATGGCCCGGTGCGCGAGCATCGGTTCGCCGGTGAGGTCGCCGATGGCCCAGACGTTGCGCATGCTGGTGTGGCAACGGTTGTCGACGCGAATTGCCGAGCCGTTCATGGCCAGCGCCAGGGTTTCCAGATTGAAGCCTTGGGTACGCGGGCGGCGACCGACGGCGACCAACACCTGATCGGTTTCCAGGGTTTGGCTCTCGCCCATGCGATTGCGCATCGACAGGGTTTTGCTGCTGGTCTGGAAGCCTTCAACGCTGTGCTCAAGGTACAGGGTGATGCCCAGCGCCTTGAGCGATTCAGCCACCGGCAATGTCAGGTCTTTGTCATAGGTCGGCAAAATCCGCTCGCGGGCCTCGACCACGGTCACTTCAGTCCCCAGTTTGCGATAGGCGATGCCCAGTTCCAGACCGATATAACCCGCGCCCACGACAGTCAGGCGTTTGGGGATCGCGGTAGGGTTGAGCGCTTCGGTAGACGAAATAATGGCCCCGCCAATCGGCAGTATTGGCAAATCAACGGTCTGCGAGCCGGTGGCCAGCAACAGGTGCTCGCACTCGATGCGTTGCCCGTCGACTTCCACGGCTTTGCCATCAAGGATGTTGGCCCAGCCATGAATGACCTTGACCCCGTGCTTTTTCAGCAACGCGCCAACACCGGTGGTCAGGCGATCAACAATGCCGTTCTTCCATTGCACGCTCTGGTTGATGTCCAGAGTTGGAGCTTGGGTCTTGATGCCTAAAGGCGACTGGTTAGTGCTGTAGCGCTGCGTTGTGTGGAACTGTTCGGCCACGTGGATCAGCGCCTTGGACGGGATACAGCCGACATTGAGGCAGGTACCGCCCAGCGACTGGCCTTCGATCAAGACCGTTGGAATACCCAGCTGACCGGCGCGGATCGCTGCCACATAGCCGCCAGGGCCGCCGCCGATAATCAGCAGCGTAGTGTGATGAGTGGGTTGCATAGTCACTCCAGAAACAGGCTGGCAGGTTGTTCGAGCAAGCCACGCATGGCCTGGATAAATTGCGCCGCGTCCATGCCGTCGACCACGCGATGGTCGAATGAGCTGGAGAGGTTCATCATTTTGCGGATCACGATCTGGCCTTTGACCACGACCGGGCGCTCGACGATGCGGTTGACGCCAATAATGGCGACTTCCGGCAGGTTGACCACCGGGGTGCTGGCTATGCCGCCCAGCGCGCCGAGGCTGGTGAGGGTAATGGTCGAGCCGGACAGTTCTTCGCGGGTCGCCTTGCCAGTGCGCACGGCATTGGCCAGACGGGCGATTTCATCGGCGGCAGCCCACAAATTCAGGCTTTCTGCGTGGCGCACCACTGGCACCATCAAGCCGGCATCGCTCTGCGCGGCCACGCCAATGTGGGCGGCGCCAAAGCGGGTGATGATTTGCGCTTCGTCGTCATAGCGCACGTTGATCTGCGGAAAGTCGCGCAAGGCCACGACCATGGCCCGCATCAAAAACGGCAGCAAGGTCAGCTTGCCGCGGGTCTCGCCCCATTTTTGATTGAGTTGGGCGCGCAGCTCTTCGAGTGCGGTCACGTCGATTTCTTCAACGTAGCTGAAGTGTGCGGCGCGGCGTTTGGCATCTTGCATGCGCTGCGCGATCTTGCGGCGCAGGCCGATCACCGGGATGTGCTGTTCATCCGTGCGCATGGCGTAGCCGCTGGCAGGTGCAGCGCTGGTGCTGGTGTCCTGTGCCAGGTAGGCATCAAGGTCGTCATGCAACACGCGGCCCGCAGGCCCGCTGCCTTGCACAAAACGCAGTTCAATCCCGGCATCCCATGCGCGTTTTCGTACAGCCGGGGAGGCCAGCGGTCGTTCGTTGGCTTCACGGGCTACAGGAGCCGCACGTGAGGTTGGTGCAGTTTTGACCGCCGCCACCGACACCGCTGCCACTTCAACCCGGGCCTGCGCCGGGGCTTTGGGCGCGGCTGCCGGTGCTTCGGCGGCCACTGCGGGTGCGGGCGCAGCGTCTTCACGCAGGTTGCCCGCGCCTTCGACTTCAATGCGGATCAGTTCACTGCCCACCGCCATGACCTCGCCGGGCTGACCGCCCAGCGCCAGTACACGGCCGGCTACAGGGCTCGGAATGTCCACAGTGGCCTTGTCGGTCATGACGTCGGCCACCACCTGGTCTTCGCTGACCAGGTCACCGACTTTGACAAACCACTCCACCAGCTCAACTTGCGCAATGCCTTCGCCAATGTCCGGCATCTTGATAACGTGCGTACCCATTTAAACCTCCATGACCCGTTGCAAAGCTGCACCCACTCGCGCCGGGCCGGGGAAGTAGGCCCACTCCTGCGCATGCGGGTAGGGCGTGTCCCAGCCGGTTACGCGTTCAATCGGTGCTTCCAGATAGTGGAAGCAGTGCTCTTGAACCAGCGCGATCAGCTCGGCGCCGAAGCCGCAGGTGCGGGTGGCTTCGTGCACGACGACGCAGCGACGGGTTTTCTTTACGGAGGTAACAATTGCATCCAGGTCCAGCGGCCACAGGCTGCGCAGGTCGATGACTTCAGCGTCGATGCCGGTTTCTTCGGCTGCGGCCTGGGCCACGTAGACGGTGGTGCCGTAGGTCAGGATGGTGACTTCGGTGCCAGGGCGCACGATGGCGGCGCAGTCCAGCGGCACGGTGTAATAGCCATCCGGCACGGCGCTGGCGGAGTGTTTGGACCACGGCGTGACCGGGCGCTCGTGGTGGCCATCGAACGGGCCGTTGTACAGGCGTTTTGGCTCAAGGAAGATTACCGGGTCATCGTTTTCGATGGAGGCAATCAGCAAGCCCTTGGCGTCATACGGGTTGGACGGCATGACGGTGCGCAGGCCGCAAACCTGGGTGAACATCGCTTCGGGGCTTTGGCTGTGGGTCTGGCCGCCGTAAATACCGCCGCCGCAAGGCATGCGCAGGGTCATGGGGGCGATGAACTCGCCCGCCGAGCGATAACGCAAGCGCGCCGCTTCAGAGACGATCTGGTCGGACGCCGGGTAGAAGTAGTCGGCAAACTGGATTTCGGCCACCGGGCGCAAGCCGTAGGCGCCCATGCCCACGGCGGCACCGACAATGCCGCTTTCCGAGATCGGTGCGTCAAACACCCGCGAGCTGCCGTACTTGGCCTGCAAGCCTTCGGTGCAGCGGAACACGCCGCCGAAGTAGCCGACGTCCTGGCCGAACACCACCACGTTGTCATCGCGCTCAAGCATGACATCCATGGCCGAGCGCAGGGCCTGGATCATCGTCATGGTGCTGATACTCACGGCGTTCTCCATCTGAATTTTATTGTTGTCGTTCATCTGGTTATAACCCCAACTCTTGACGTTGCCGACGCAGGTGGTCGGGGATGTCCTTGTACACGTCTTCAAAAATCGTCGCGGCGCTCGGCATTTGCCCGCCCGCCAGGGTGCCGAAACGCTCGGCTTCTTTTTGCGCGCCAATGATTTCGGCTTCGAGCTCGGCGCTGACCGCCGCGTGTTCTTCTTCCGACCAGTTGCCGGTGGCAATCAGGTGCTGCTTGAGACGGGCAATCGGGTCGCCCAGCGGGAAGTGGCTCCAGTCGTCAGCCGGGCGGTATTTGGACGGATCATCCGAGGTGGAGTGCGGGCCTGCGCGGTAAGTGACCCATTCGATCAGCGTGGGGCCCAGGTTGCGCCTCGCACGTTCTGCAGCCCAGACCGAGGCGGCGTAAACGGCCACAAAGTCGTTGCCGTCAACCCGCAGCGAGGCAATCCCGCAGCCTACGCCACGACCGGCGAAGGTGGTGGATTCGCCGCCGGCAATGGCCTGAAAGGTGGAAATCGCCCACTGGTTATTCACCACGTTAAGAATGACCGGCGCGCGGTACACGTGGGCAAAGGTCAGGGCAGTGTGGAAGTCTGATTCGGCGGTGGCACCATCGCCAATCCAGGCCGAGGCGATTTTAGTGTCGCCCTTGATGGCCGAGGCCATGCCCCAGCCGACCGCTTGTACGAATTGAGTGGCGAGGTTGCCAGAAATACTGAAAAAGCCGTAGTCGCGCACCGAGTACATGATGGGCAATTGCCGACCCTTGAGGGGGTCGCGCTCGTTGGACAGTAATTGGCAGATCAGGTCGACCAGCGGCACGTCGCGGGCCATCAAAATGCTTTGCTGGCGGTAGGTCGGGAAGCACATGTCATCCAGGTTCAGCGCCAGGGCCTGAGCGCTGCCAATGGCTTCTTCGCCCAGGCTTTGCATGTAGAACGACATTTTTTTCTGACGCTGGGCGACCACCATGCGGGTGTCGAAAATTCGCGTTTTGAGCATGGCGCGCATACCGGCGCGCAGTACCTCGGTCGGGACGCCTTCGGCCCACGGGCCAAGTGCCTGGCCCTGATCATCAAGCACGCGAATCAGGCCTTTGGCCAGATCAGCTGTGTCGGCAGGGTCTACGTCGATAGCGGGTTTGCGGACCTTGCCGGCATCGGTCAGGCGCAGGTAACTGAAGTCGGTCTTGCAGCCTGGTCGGCCGGAGGGCTCGGGAACGTGCAGGCGCAGCGGTGCATAGTCGGTCATGGCTTTCTCTACGCTCGATCTTGTCGTGTTTATTAGGCGCGGGAGCTAGTTGTGAGTCGAAAATCTGGCTGCTTAAAAAGCCAAATCTTGTCCTACAACAATCATAGGCCTGACCGTGAAGAATATTTATCTGTAGTTCATTGTGCTTTGCGCTCAATAAGGATAAGAATTCTGCATAAACATAAAAAACAGGTGTTTTTATCTCATGCGCAAGCTAGATCGAACGGATATCGGGATTCTCAACAACCTTCAGCAGAATGCGCGCATCACCAATGCGGACCTTGCGCGCTCGGTTAATTTGTCACCGACGCCGTGTTTTAACCGCGTCAAAGCCATGGAAGAGCGCGGGCTGATTCGTGAACAAGTGACCCTGCTCGACGCCGACATGCTGGGCCTTCACGTTAACGTGTTTATTCATGTCAGCCTGGAGAAGCAGGTCGAGGAGGCGTTGCAGCACTTTGAGGCGGCGATTTCGGATCGCCAGGAAGTCATGGAGTGCTATTTGATGGCCGGCGACCCGGACTATTTGATCCGGGTGCTGGTGCCGAGCATTCAGGCGCTGGAGCGGTTCATGATGGACTTTCTGACCAAAGTGCCGGGGGTGGCGAACATCCGTTCCAGCTTCGCCCTCAAACAAGTGCGCTACAAAACCGCGCTGCCCTTGCCACCGGGCGGCCTGACCCTGGAAGAGTAATGTTCAAACTGTAGGAGCGAGCTTGCCTCGCGATCTTTTGATTGTGTTTTTAAGATCAAAAGATCGCAGCCTTCGGCAGCTCCTACGAGGGGTATTGGGTGTGATGCATGCTTTTAAAACCGCAGGCGCCAGCGTTCATTGAAACGCAGGTCGACAATCGCCAGCGGTTCGATATCGATCAGGTTAAAGGAGGCGGTGCTGGCCTGCAGCGCATGCAAGATCGCGGCGCGGATGACGAAGGGGTGAGTCACCACGGCAAAGTGGCCTTCTTCGCGAAATGAGTCGAGCCAGGTGCCAACCCGTACGCACAGCTCATTCACCGTTTCGCCGCCATGGGGAGCCTTGTCGGGGTTGCTGATCCACTCGGCCAGCGCCTGGGGAATATTCTGTTGGAGGTCTGCCAGGCTGTGACCTTTCCAGTCACCGGCGTCGTAATCCTCAAGCTCGGGGATGATTTCAATTTCGCCACCCAGAGTGTGGGCCGTTTGCAAGGTCCGCGCTTCAGGCGCGCAAAGGATGCGCACGGGCTTTTTCAAGGCCGAGGCGATAAGCGCCGCTTTTTCCAGGCCTTTTGACTCAGGCGGCTCATCCAGTGCAAAGCGCCCTTGACGCTGCGCTTCAGTGCGGGCGTGAGAAATGAAACTGAGGCGAGTGGGCATTATCAATTCCTTGCGCGGTACGCGTTGTTAACCCTCGGGCAGCGTTTGGGCGCCCCCCAAATGAGATTAGGCGAGTATTATTGCGGCGTATTCCTATCTCAAGGTACTTCGCGATGTCTGCTGCTTTCTTGAAAAAAATCCTCAATGCATCAGCGTTGGTGGCACTGATGGCCGGAGCCAGCACTGCCTTCGCCCACGCGCATCTCGAACAAGCAACCCCGGCTGCTGATAGCAGCGCAAGTGACGTGAAGGTATTGCGTTTGCAGTTCAGCGAAGGTGTTGAGCAGGCATTCACCAAAGTGGCTGTCAGCCATGACGGCGCTCCCGTCGCGTTGAGCAGTGTCAAAACCGAACCTGCGGATAAAAAAGTATTGATCGTAACGCCTGAACAGCCCTTGGCGGCGGGGCAGTACGAGGTCAAATGGGACGCGGTGTCGGTTGATACCCACAAAAGTAACGGCGAATACAGCTTCACGGTGAGCAACTGATTTGATGTTCAGCGCCATGGTGGTCTGCCGGTTTGTGCATTTCAGTGCAGTGTTGCTGCTGTTCGGTGGCTGGGTCTTCAGACCGTTGTTGCCGGGGACGCTGTCAGGTCCGCGGCAGCAGGTGCAGGGCGCCTACCGCGGGTTGGCCTGGTTGGCGCTGGCCAGTGGCCTTGCCTGGTTACTGCTGACGACGTTCTCAATGGCCGGGAGCTGGAAAGACACGCTGGATCTGGCCACCCTGAAGCTGGTGCTGGGCAGTACCTTTTTCGGTCAGGTCTGGACCGCCCATTTGCTGTTCAACGGGCTGTTACTGATCGCGTTGTACACCACGGCGCGTTTCGGCCTGATCGCTGCCGTGAGCTTTTTGCTGCTGGCCACGCTGGCGCCCGTTGGTCATGGCGCGATGCTTGATGGTTGGCAGGGCCAGTTGTTAATCCTCAATCAGATGATCCATTTGCTGTGTGTCGGTGCCTGGGTGGGCGGGCTGCCGGTGTTGTGGTGGATCCTTACGCGGCCTGCCGGGGTAGCGGTCGATACGGTGTTGCGGCGTTTCAGTAATATCGGTTTCGTGCTGGTGGCCGGGATTATTCTTACAGGGCTGATCAATACGCGGGTGCTGACCGGAGCGCTCTGGCCTACGCCGCTGTTTCAGGGCTTTGCGCTGATTCTGTTGATCAAGGTGGGGCTGGTCGGGTTGATGCTGCTGTTGGCTCTGTTCAATCTGCTGATGAGTCGCGCGGGGCACTTCGAGGTCTTACGCCGCAGTGTCGCACTGGAGTGGCTTTTTGGGGTGTCGGCAGTAGCGGCAGTTTCACTGTTAGGCACGTTGCCACCGCTGGTCGTCAGCTAGGGCGCATCTGTCTCAATCTTCATCCAGAGCGGTTTTGCCATCCGTTATATTTACCCCTCTCGTAACAAAAAAATACAAAGAGAGGGCTTTTCGTTGGATCTTTCACATCCGCTATGGCTTGCGCACGACACGCAGTTGATCGTGTGCTGCCTGCTGGCAATTGTCGCCATTATTGTTTTAATCAGCGTCTGCAAGCTCACGCCTTTTCTTTCGATTCTGATCGGTACCTTTATTGCCGGGATCGGTGCCGGGTTGCCGCCAGAAATGGTCGCCAAGGCATTCAGCAAAGGCGCAGGCAGCATTCTGGGGGAGGCCGGGATCATCATTGCCCTGGGCGCGATGCTCGGGGCCTTGATGGCGGAATCCGGAGCAGCGGACCAGATCGCCGCCACTTTGCTGCGCCATGCCCGGGGCCGCGCCTTGCCGTGGGTGATGGCATTGGTGGCAATGGTGATTGGCTTGCCCTTGTTTTTCGAAGTGGGCCTGGTGCTGATGGTGCCGATCATTTTTGTCATCGCCCGCCAGTCGGGCCAGCCGCTGCTTAAGGTCGCCATTCCGGCACTGGCCGGTATGACGGCGCTGCATGCCCTGATGCCTCCACACCCCGGGCCTTTGATTGCGGTAAGCGCCTTGCACGCGGATCTGGGGCTGACCATGTTGCTGGGGCTGTGCCTGGCGATTCCGGCGGTGATTCTGGCTGGGCCGCTGTACGGCATTTGGTTGTCCAAGCGCATGCATGTGGTGGAGCCAGCCGAATTGGGCGCGCTGTTTTCCGCCAAGGTCCCGACCCGACGCAAGCCGACCTTTGCGGTGTCCTTGCTGATTATTCTGCTGCCCGTGCTGTTGATGTTGGGCAGCACGCTGGCCAAGGTGGCCAAGGTGGCCATGGCGCCGGAAAGCGGATTGGCCGTGACTCTGAAGTTTTTGGGTGAGCCGTTGATTGCGCTGGGGCTGGCGGTACTGGCGGCGGTGATTTGCCTGGGCTGGTCCATCGGCATGGCCCGCGATCAAGTGGGCGGTGTGCTGCGCAAGAGCCTGGCGCCGATTGCCGTGTTGCTGCTGACGATTGGAGCAGGCGGTGGCTTGAAAGAAACCCTGCTGCAAGCCGGCATCAGCGACACCATCAGTAAAGTGGCGACCGGTACGCATCTGTCCTACGTCATGCTGGCCTGGTTGATTGCTGTGGCGTTGCGTCAAGCCACAGGTTCGGCAACCGTGGCGACCACCACAACGGCCGGTATTCTGGCGCCCCTGATCATCGGCCTTGAAGGTGTACAAGGCTCGTTGGTGGCGCTGGCAATCGGGGCTGGCTCGGTGTTCTTTTGCCACGTCAACGACGCAGGCTTCTGGATGGTGCGCGAGTACTTTGGCCTGCAGCTCAAGCAGACCCTGATGGTGTGGTCAGTGCTGCAAACCATCGTCTCGTTGGTGGGGCTGCTGGGCGCGCTGTTGCTGTGGAATTTGCTGGTCTAGAAACTTAACTGATCCTTGTAGGAGCGAGCTTGCCTCGCGATCTTTTAAAAGATCAAAAGATCGCGAGGCCAGCT
>NZ_JASCPQ010000050.1:0-38027 GCF_029959305.1 Pseudomonas sp. PS01297 | reverse complement strand
AGCTTGCCTCGCGATCTTTTGATCTTTTTTAAAAGATCGCGAGGCAAGCTCGCTCCTACAGGAGGTGGCAGGGTTACGTGGCTCACGATTTTCCCGGATGTTTCGCACAGGTTTGCCAATTGCCGGGCCAAGGGGGCGACGCCTATAGTCGTTGCTCGCCGTTTGGGCGACCGGGTTTGGCGACTTGGGAATGAACAATGGTTGCGTGTAGTTGTTGTGATATATGGCAGAGCGTGTATTTTGCATCGCGCTGCTTTATGGCAGCTGTGCGTGGGAGATCTTTGGATCTGCCGGTATTCCTTGTTCTACCGGTTCGCCAACCTGCGTACAGCTGCCACCTACCTTTGTTTGGCGACGAATGTGGATGGCTCCAATCAGCAACAAGGAGCTTTACTCATGACTGCATCCCCCTACATCCCGTTAACTGCTCTCGACTGCACCATTCCCGCCTTACTGATTGACCGCAACGCGCCGCTGGATGTGTTGCATGCCAACGCCATGGCCCGTGTGCTGGCGGTTACCCAATTGATGGAAACCTTTTCCAGCCGCGAGATGGAGCAGGCCGACGCGGTCGACCTCAAACACCTGGCAACCACGGCCATGCTCTTGCTGCGTGATGGCTGCGACCTGATGAATGTGGTGAGCTGGCGTTTGCAGCCTGCCTGAACAAAAGGCTGCGTAAATACCATCGCAGTAGCTCGGCTCTTGTACGTTTAATAAAAGATTTCATAAAGAGTTGTATTAAAGGCAAGAGCTATAAGGGTTTAGGGTGATGGTTAACTATATTTCATGAGGGGGGTGAGATTTTTCTGTAAGAAATTTAACCTCTGTCTTGAAGTTGAGTGGGTAAGTGTGAGCGTAGGAAATGTCTGAAATTGGTCATGATATTTTGACCTTGCTTGCATAGTGAGTTATAGCTTTGTTTGTAATTTGCGTAAATGTACCGCTGCATAACTAAAATTTATGAGGTGCGTTATGGCTAGCAAATGTAAAAGCAAAAAAGTACCCGCTGTTCAAGAAATTGACCTGAAAAAAATATTTGGGTTGAATGGGAAAAATGGAAAGGTCGTTCTGGCAGTGACAAATTAGTACAAGTCCTTCTCATGGTTTGCAGGCGTGTCTTTTATGAGGCAGGCACGCCTGCATGTTTCCGTATATGAGGCCCTTTATGAAATTTCCGTTTGACCTGTCCGCAAACAAGATAAAAATAATTGACGTAGGTGCCCGCGCTGTTCCGGAGGGGTTTCATTATGAGGCGTTAGTAGATAGTAATGCCTGTGTCGTAACGGCAGTGGAGCCGGATGCTAAGGCTAATAAGTGGTTGACGAATAGAGCAATCGATAAGATCCACAATGTGGCGATCGGCGATGGGGGTATCCATGAGATGCATGTCTGTCAATTAGCCTCGTGTTCATCGATGTTGGCTCCCAATAAAGCATGTCTGGAGTTCTATTCCGGCATGGAGTTTTTTTATAGGGTTGAGAAGATAAACACTATTAAGACCTATTGGTTCGATGTTGTGTTTTCTGATGCACATTTCGATTATCTTGATATCGATGTGCAAGGGTATGAGTTGGAAGTCTTAAAGTCAGGAGGTAGAAATATAAAAAATCTCTTGGGTATACATATAGAAGTTTCTTTTGTAGAAAAATATGTAGGGCAGCCTTTGTTTCGTGATGTAGATGTTTTTTTAGCTGAGCGCGACTTCACGTTTCACTGTTTTACCGGCTACGGTACTCGATCACCTCGTGGCGTGAAAGTAGACGGCAGTTCGGTAAATGGGATCAATCAATGGTTATGGGCTGATGCATTTTATTTTCATCGGCTCGATGATAATGAATTTTGGGGTGTTTCGAATCGTCTGGTTAAGTTGGCCTGTATTTTTCATTGTGTTTACAAGTCGTATGACTTTGCCGTGCATGCATTAAAGCGCTGCGATCAGTTGGGTGGGAGCGTTTATTGTCATGAGTATGTGCGTTACTTGCAGGAGATGGGTGTTGATGTTGAGGAGGGGGAAGACAGTGAATGGATAATGGAAGGCATGATTAAAAAATTGAGTCTTATCTGACAGTGATTTTTCCTGAGAGGTCATGTGTGATGCCCCATTTAAGTGAGAAGAAGGATCGTGAGTCGGGAGGGATGGATTCGTTAAGTTCCAAGTTGTTAGACAGCACGATTGCGGCAAGAAAAATATTTATTACAGGAGAGATCAATACCAAAATGGCCAAGGATGCCGTGCAGCAACTGCATGCGCTTGCCTATATGAGTGATGAGCCAATTATTGTTTTTATTAGCTCGCCTGGGGGGCATGTAGAGTCAGGGGATATGATATTTGATGCGATACGCTTTATTAAGCCGGTGGTCATCACCATTGGCTCGGGCTGGGTGGCAAGTGCGGGTGCACTTATCTATGTTGCTGCGGATAAAGAAAATCGCTATTCATTGCCCAATACCCGTTTTTTACTTCATCAACCCTCAGGTGGTTTTCAAGGTAAAGCGATGGATTTTGAAGCGTATGCAAAAGAAATTATAGAGATGAAAGAAAGACTTAACAGGATTTTTTCTGACGCAACAGGGCAGCCTATAGAAAAAGTCAGAATTGATACGGATAAGGATTTTTGGCTGAGTGCAGAAGAGGCTGTTGAGTATGGGCTCGTTCACTCAATTGTCGTAAAGGAAAATGAAATTAATAAGTGAAGTAGACGATCTGCCACGGCAGAAAAAATATTATCAGTCGTTTTCAGGGCGAGAGAGTGATTTCTATTCTTTGAAGCCAGGTCGAGCGTACGCGACGAGAACGATTGATAACTTAGGGTTTGATGAGTGCCTGGATCGTGTCAGCACTTACTTTAATCCGTTGTCAGGTCCGTATTTTTTAGAGGGAAGCAAGTGTGGTGATGTCCTTGCTATAACGGTCTTAGATATCCGAATCACTCGGAATGTTGGGTTGTCTTCGCAAGGCATACTGCCAGAGTTTGTAAATGCAAAATACAGCCAGCCTGTGGTGGGAGAGGAGGTCGTTTGTTGGCAGCTCATTGGAGATCGTGGCATTCCTGTTATCCAGAACGACACAGGGTTGAGCCTGCTTTCAGTCAGGCAGGAGTTAATGATCGGGTGTATTCGTTGCTCTGACCCCGTGGACAAGGGGGAGGGCTTGTTATCGATTGACGCTGATGAATATGGCGGCAACGTTGACTGCACATTTTTTAAAAAGGGAGCCACCCTGTATTTACCTGTCACGCACGACCACGCGTTCTTTTATATGGGAGATATTCATTTTAATCAGGGTATGGGTGAAGTGGGCGGTTCGGGTATTGAAGTGTCCGGTGAAATTGTATTTTCTGTAGATAAATGCAGTCAGCCGCTGCACAGTTGCTTGCATGTTGATGTGGGGGGCTTCATTTATTTTTTGGGCGTGAACGAAAATTTTAATGCAAGTGTTCGTCTTGCCTATGGATATGCATTTGAGGCGCTGCTCGGTAATGGTATGGCAGAGTCTGTTGCCCGGCTTTTACTTGGGCATTGTGCTTCGCTGTACGTGATGAAATTAGGTGTCCCGAATGTCGTAGTGGTGGGTGTTGAATCGGCGGTTTTTATAAAAAAATAAAGAGGTGTCCGCGATGTACACTATTAATGCTGCTCCTGATGTGCAGATGGCGACTACACTGTTCGAAAATGTTTCGGCGAGGTTGTGGGAAAGTTTTGAATATTTGTTGAGATCTATTGGTCAGGAAGACAGCTGTTTTTTTGGGTTGATTTCAGAGTATCGTAACTGCCCTAAAGCGCCTCCTTTCTTTTTTGCAGCTCATGAAACGTTGATAAGTTACTACGTGCGTGGAGAGGAGGTTAGCAAGAGTTTAAGTGAAAGGTTATTATGTTTTTCAAGTTGCGAGCGCCACTCTAATCTAGAGGTGCTTCCCTTTTTAATGTCGTCGGGGTTGCAAAATGAAATATGTAGCTCTGTCGTCTATTCAGATATTAGAAAGACTTATGAGGACGCGGATGCCAATGTTGCTTTGCCAAAGGAGATTGGTAGTGAGAGTGAATTTTTGGCATCCAGGCGTTTGATGATTCATGCGCTTGACATTATTAGGTGTGCGGACGATGCGTTGTATGCTGAAATGGCGCAGGTCGTGGATGAGATTAGAATTTTTCAGTCTGGATACTGTCGGGCGGGAACTAATTTTAATGCCTTGGGTATGATTTATGTCGGTTCGTGTTCAGTGCACGATACTGTCTCTAGGTACATAGAGCACGTTGTTCACGAGTCAGCACACAATTTATTATATGCGCATTGGGTGCATGATCCGCTCTTTGGAAATCATAATGACAGATTGTATCCAACCCCCTTTCGTAAACAAGCTAGACCACTCAGCGCTATTTATCATGCTGCATTTGTGCTGGCGCGAACTATTTATGTGTTTGAAAGAATATATAAAGCTGAGCCGGGTGCTTTGGATTTTAGTAAGGTAAAAACTAATTATAATGAGCGTGGTAATGATGCTTCATTTAAGGATAAGTTTTTCCAGACGCTGGGGGTTGTCTATGAATATGCAGAGCTTACGGCCTATGGGAGGTCGTTAATTAAATCGTGTCAGGAAATGGTAGAAGGATGTGAGATTGCAATATAAAGGTGCCGCGGTGGGGGGCGTAGTCGCGTTGTTAGTATTTTTGAGCGGCGATGCTTTTAGGATGATCTATTCGGCGTATTTCTTGTATCGTGAGATTGATCCGTTTGTTTTGATGTTTTGCTTCTCGTTGCTGTCATTGATTTTTATGGCAGGTTTGATGCTGAGGGACTGGTTGCGCTCAGGCGTTAAATTCAGTTGTGTGTTTACCGATTTTAGGCTGCGTCCAGGCTTTATTCGTTGTGTCTATTTGTATTGTTTAATAAATTTTTTTACGCTGCTAAGCTGGGTGTCTGGTTTTTGGGCTATCAAATATTTGCTTCCGGGGGCTTTTTCCTCAATTGCGGTCTCTGTGGGGGCGATAATATTGCCCTTTACGCAGGGTGTTCGGTTGAGTGTAATCAATATCTTGCTTTCGATTCTTGTCGTTTTAAGTGCCGTTTTTATAGCCAGTGCTGGAGGTGGTATTGCAGTCTCCGGAGCAGGTGGTTACGGGGCTGGTATTAATGCTGGTATTGTCTTGTCTATACTGTGCGGTATATCTATCTATATAAACACGCGCGTGTCAGCGAGGCTCGGTGTTCTCAAGCAGTCTCCAATAAAGGTTAATGCTTTACGGAGTATTTTGGTGGTGTTCTGCTGTTTTGGTCTGTGTCTAAAATTTGATTTGTTTTCAACGATCGAGGTCGCTTGGGTTGATGTGGTGTTGCTGTCGTCTTTTATGTTCTTGATTCAGGTTTCCTTGCAGTTCGCAATTGCGTGGTTAGGTGCATCGCTCACGACAATAGGTTTATCTGCAGCACCCGCGTTTGCGGTGCTTATCCAAAGTGTTTTTTTTAAAATAACAGTCGATAGCATCGTCGCTTCGGTTATTTTTTTTAATGCCTGTGTGTTGATAGTTCTGACAGTTGAACAACGTAAGCGTGTTAGCCGTTAATAGCTTGGGTGACAACCCCAAAAAACAAAACCCCCGCCAAACCCAACTGTTACCAGGGTTTAACGGGGGTTTTTAGTCAGGCGGTCAAGCCGCCTGGCCATTCAGCTTATTGGCAAGCTTCGCAATCCGGCTCGTCAATCGCGCAGGCTTTTGGCACGGGGGCCGGGCCAGCAGGCGCTGCTGCTACGTCTTCACTGTTTTTGCCGCTCGATACTGCGTTGAGCTTGCCCGTGTTAACGGTGGACTTCTCGGTGCTGGTCGCCGCCAGGGCACGGAGGTAGTAGGTGGTTTTCAAACCACGGTACCAGGCCATGCGGTAGGTGACGTCGAGTTTCTTGCCCGATGCGCCCGCGATGTACAGGTTCAGCGACTGCGCCTGGTCGATCCACTTCTGACGACGGCTGGCCGCGTCAACGATCCACTTGGTGTCAACTTCAAACGCGGTGGCATACAGCTCTTTGAGCTCTTGCGGGATGCGTTCGATCTGCTGCACGGAACCGTCGTAGTACTTCAGGTCGTTGATCATGACCGAATCCCACAGACCGCGAGCCTTGAGGTCGCGAACCAGGTACGGGTTGATCACGGTGAATTCGCCCGACAGGTTGGATTTCACGTACAGGTTTTGATACGTCGGTTCGATCGACTGCGACACGCCAGTGATGTTGGCGATGGTGGCGGTCGGTGCGATGGCCATGATGTTGGAGTTACGAATGCCTTTTTGTACACGGGCGCGAACCGGTGCCCAGTCCAGGGATTCGTTCAGGTCAACGTCGATGTACTTCTGGCCACGCTGCTCGATCAGGATCTGTTGCGAATCCAGCGGCAACACGCCTTTGGACCACAGCGAACCCTGGAACGTCTCGTAAGCGCCACGCTCGTCAGCCAGGTCGCAGGACGCCTGGATCGCGTAGTAGCTGACCGCTTCCATCGACTTGTCGGCAAACTCAACAGCGGCTTGTGAGGCGTAAGGGATGTGCTGCAGGTACAGCGCGTCCTGGAAGCCCATGATCCCCAAGCCTACCGGGCGGTGCTTGAAGTTCGAGTTGCGCGCTTGCGGCACCGAGTAGTAGTTGATGTCGATCACGTTGTCGAGCATGCGCACGGCGACGTCGATGGTGCGCTTGAGCTTGGCGGTGTCCAGCTTGCCGTCTTTGATGTGGTTAGGCAGGTTGATCGAACCCAGGTTACATACAGCGATCTCGTCCTTGTTGGTGTTCAAGGTGATCTCGGTGCACAGGTTCGAGCTGTGAACCACGCCCACGTGCTGCTGCGGGCTGCGCAGGTTGCACGGGTCTTTGAAGGTCAGCCACGGGTGGCCGGTTTCAAACAGCATGGACAGCATTTTGCGCCACAGGTCTTTGGCCTGGATGGTCTTGAACAGTTTGACCTTGCCCGGGTACTCAGTCAGGGCTTCGTAGTACTCGTAACGCTCTTCGAAGGCCTTGCCGGTCAGGTCGTGCAGGTCCGGTACTTCGGACGGCGAGAACAGGGTCCACTTGCCGTCATCGAAGACGCGCTTCATGAACAGGTCAGGGATCCAGTTGGCGGTGTTCATGTCGTGGGTACGACGACGGTCATCACCGGTGTTTTTACGCAGCTCGATGAACTCTTCGATGTCCATGTGCCAGGTTTCCAGGTAGGCACAGACAGCGCCTTTACGCTTGCCACCCTGGTTGACGGCGACGGCGGTGTCGTTCACAACCTTGAGGAACGGAACTACGCCCTGGGACTTGCCGTTGGTGCCTTTGATCCACGAACCCAAAGCACGGACCGGGGTCCAGTCGTTGCCCAGGCCGCCCGCGAATTTGGACAACATGGCGTTGTCGTGGATCGCGTGGTAGATGCCCGACAGGTCGTCCGGCACGGTGGTCAGGTAGCAGCTGGACAGCTGAGGACGCTGAGTACCGGCGTTGAACAGGGTCGGGGTCGAGGCCATGTAGTCGAACGACGACAACAGGTTGTAGAACTCGATCGCGCGGTCTTCTTTTTGCTTCTCTTCGATCGCCAGGCCCATGGCCACGCGCATGAAGAAGATCTGCGGCAGTTCGAAACGCACGCCATCCTTGTGGATGAAGTAACGGTCGTACAGGGTTTGCAGGCCCAGGTAGGTGAACTGCTGATCGCGCTCGTGGTTGATCGCCTTGCCCAGTTTTTCCAGGTCAAAGGTGGCCAGCACCGGGTTCAGCAGGTCGAATTCGATACCTTTGGCGATGTAAGCCGGCAGTGCCTTGGCGTACAGGTCGGCCATTTCGTGGTGGGTAGCGCTTTCGGCAACGTTCAGGAAGCCCAGGCCTTCACCGCGCAGGGTGTCCATCAGCAGGCGGGCGGTCACGAACGAGTAGTTGGGCTCACGCTCAACCAGGGTACGGGCGGTCATCACCAGGGCGGTGTTGACGTCGCTCAAGGCCACGCCGTCGTACAGGTTTTTCAGGGTTTCACGCTGGATCAGGTCGCCGTCGACTTCTGCCAGGCCTTCGCAGGCTTCGCTAACGATGGTGTTCAGGCGGGCCATGTCCAGCGGCGCGAACGTGCCGTCGGCGCGGGTGATGCGGATGGTCGGGTGAGCAACCACAGCGCTTTCGGCCGGGGCGCGAGTGGCGCGTTCTTTGGCGCGCGAGTCGCGGTAGATCACGTAGTCACGCGCGACTTTTTGCTCGCCGGCGCGCATCAGGGCCAGTTCAACCTGGTCCTGGATTTCTTCGATGTGGATGGTGCCACCCGATGGCATGCGACGCTTGAAGGTCGCGGTGACTTGTTCAGTCAGGCGCGCAACGGTGTCGTGGATTCGTGACGAGGCAGCGGCATTGCCACCTTCAACTGCGAGAAACGCTTTGGTGATGGCGACGGTGATCTTGTCGTCGGTGTAAGGAACCACGGTTCCGTTACGTTTGATCACGCGCAATTGGCCTGGCGCGGTCGCAGACAGATCCAGATTTGAATCGGAACCCTGCGAGTTCTCGCGAGCTGTGTCGGTTTGCATGGGGGGGTGTCTCCACATTCTCTATGTTTATTTGGGCTCCTTTTGGGGGCCCACCGTTCCGTCCTGAAGCACTACAACCGATCATGAACCGGGCATAACAACCTCGGGACGTACAGAAAGGGGGGGTTAAGCCGCTTCCGTGCCGAAGTCTTGGTCTGTGCGTGCAGCCTCAAACCGTATTCCTCGTGGGTGACAGTATTTTTACTGCAACACCCGGGCCGCTTTCCTGCTGTAGAGCCGGAAAACGGTTGCCATCCGCATGAGCGGTTTGGACTTTGAGAACTGCGTTTGGTTTAACCCGACAGGCGCGAGAAAAGGGCTTGAAATTCTCGTCTGAGTTGTGTTGGGTTATTGGCCTAAAACCCTATATGTAGGTGTTTTTGGCGCGACAGATACAAGATATGCGTTTTAGTGGCGCTGTGCAATGTACGACCTGTGGATAACTCTGTGCGTAAAGTGTGTATGAAGGGTTGATAAACCATGTAGGCCGCATAGACGCTGGAGTGAACCGCTTGTCACTGAATTTTGCAGCGCCCAATCGAGCCGTCTGAATTTTGAGGGCGCGAACCCTACCACAAAAAACTGCCCTGTCCGAACGCATTTTCAGGCGTGCGCAAAGATCATAAAGGTCAAGCACAAAATGCTCGAAAGAGGGGCCGAAAAGGCCCTTGCAGACCTTTTCGGTTATTGCGCGTGGTTACAACAATTCGAAGCTGTTTTGCTGCACGTTTTGTGAGTCGAGGCCGATTTGCACGTCGAACTCGCCCGGCTCGGCGGCGTACTTCAATTGCGCGTTGTAAAACTTCAGGTCGTCTTCGCTGAGGGTGAAGCGCACCACTTTCTGCTCGCCTGCCTTGAGCATGACTTTTTCGAAGTTCTTCAGCTCCTTGACCGGGCGGGCCATGGAGGCGGTGACGTCACGCAGGTACAACTGCACCACCGTCTCGCCATCGCGCTTGCCGGTGTTTTTGACGGTGACGCTGGCGGTGAGGGTGCCCCCGGGCTTCAACGTTTTCGACGACAGCGTGACCGGCGACAGGCTGAAGTCGGTATAGCTCAGGCCATAGCCGAACGGATACAGCGGTGAGTTCTCGGCGTCGAAGTACTGCGAGGTGTAGTTGCCCGGCTTGCCCGGCGTAAAGGGCCGTCCAATGCTCAGGTGGCTGTAGTAGCTAGGAATCTGGCCAACAGAGCGTGGGAAGGTGATTGGCAGCTTGCCAGACGGGTTGTAGTCACCGAACAGCACGTCGGCAATGGCATTGCCGCCTTCGGTGCCGCTGAACCAGGTTTCCAGCACGGCATCAGCGTGCGCCTGTTCCTGTTCGATCGACAGCGGGCGGCCGTTCATCAGCACCAGTACCAAAGGTTTGCCGGTGGCTTTAAGTGCGCTGATCAAGGCGCGCTGGTTGTCGGGAATGTCCAGCGAGGTGCGGCTCGATGACTCGTGGGACATGCCTCGCGACTCACCCACCACGGCGACGACCACATCCGCGTGCTGCGCGGCTTTGACCGCTTCGTCGATCATTGTTTGGGCCGGGCGCGGGTCGTTGTTGACGTCGATCCCGCCGGTGTTGATGTGGTTCAGGTACTCGGCGATTTTCGGATCGTCGGAGATGTTCGCGCCCCGCGCATAGGTGACTGAGCCTTGCTGGCCCATGGCCTTTTGCAGGCCCTCATACACGGTCACCGATTGCGCAGGCACCCCGGCGCCAGACCAACTACCCAGCATGTCGACCTTGGAGTTGGCCAGCGGGCCGACCAGGGCAATGCGTGTCTGCTTGTTAAGCGGCAGGGTCTGGTTGTTGTTTTTCAGCAACACCAGGCTCTTGCGTGCCACGTCGCGGGCCTCCTGGCGGTGCAGGCGGTTTTCGGCGTTGGTGTCGGCCGGGTCATCTTCGGCCTTGCCGATGCGCAGGTACGGGTCGGCAAACAGGCCCATGTCGTATTTGGCCCCGAGCACTTCACGCACGGCATTGTCCAGATCGCTCTGCGGCACTTCGCCCGACTTCAGCAGGCCCGGCAACTCTTCGCCGTAGGCCTTGTCGTTCATGCTCATGTCGATACCGGCCTTGATCGCCAGCTTGGCAGCTTCGCGGTTGTCTTTGGCCACGCCATGCTTGATCAGCTCGATAATCGCGCCGTGGTCGCTGATGGCCACGCCTTTAAAGCCCCAGTCTTTGCGCAGCAGGTCTTGCATCAGCCACATGTTGGAGGTGGCCGGCACGCCGTTGATCGAGTTGAGCGCCACCATCACCCCGCCAGCCCCGGCCTTGATCGCGGCATGGTAGGGCGGCAGGTAGTCCTGGAACATGCGTGTCGGGCTCATGTCGACGATGTTGTAGTCCCGTCCACCTTCAACAGCGCCGTACAGTGCGAAGTGTTTAACGCTGGCCATGATGTTGCCGGGCAAGGCGGGGGAGAGGCCCTGATAAGCCTTGACCATGACGTCAGCGATGCGCGAGACCAGATAAGTGTCTTCGCCAAAACCTTCCGAGGTCCGGCCCCAGCGCGGGTCGCGGGCTATATCGACCATCGGCGCAAAGGTCATGTCGATGCCGTCTGCGCTGGCTTCCTGGGCAGAAACACGCCCGCTCTGGGCTATGGCGTCCATGTCCCAGCTGGCCGCCAGCCCCAGGCTGATCGGGAAAATCGTGCGATGGCCGTGAATCACGTCGTAGGCAAAAAACATCGGGATCTTCAGGCGGCTGTGCATGGCGGCGTCTTGCATGGGTCGGTTTTCGTCGCGGGTCACCGAGTTGAAGGTGCCGCCGATGTGCCCGGCCGCGATTTCCTTGCGGATCAGTTCACGCGGCATGTCGGTGGCGATGCTGATGAGGCGCAACTGGCCGATTTTTTCGGCTTCAGTCATTTGCTCCATCAGGTCTGCGACAAAAACGTCTTTGGGCGGGAGCGGCGCTGTCGGGGTTTGGGCCCATACCGAAGGACTGGCCAGGCTGATGGCCAGGCCCAGCAAACACAGGTTTCTCATGAGATTCTTCTACGCGGCCGCTCGGTGAACGCGAAGGGAGGCCCGCGCTTTCGTAGCGATACTGTTTTGGAAAAGCGTATGGACTACTTGGTTTAAAGATATGGCCTATCTTTATAGGAGAATATTCCTACGCGTGAGGCAGTCTTTTAGCTGATTCGTCGTGCGCAATCCAGTGCTGGCGGGAGATATTGGCGCGCGGTCAGGGAGTTTTAAGCGGGTTGGCGGGTCAATGAACGCAATGGAATTAAAACGGAGTGTCGATGCATGCACATACAGAGCGTAAAACGGATGGGGTGGAAGGTTGTCGCATTGCTGGCCCTCAGCAGCGTGCTGGCGGGGTGCGGGATCAACACCATCCCGACGCTGGATGAGCAGGTCAAGGCGGCCTGGTCGCAAGTGCAGAACCAGTATCAGCGGCGTGCCGACCTGATCCCCAACCTGGTGGAGACAGTGAAGGGCGCGGCCAAGCAAGAACAGGCGACCCTTACGGCGGTGATTGAGGCGCGGGCCAAGGCCACGTCGATTCAGGTCGATGCCAGCACTTTGGACAACCCGGAAAAACTCAAGCAGTTCCAGGACGCGCAAAACCAGCTGACCGGGGCCTTGAGCCGCTTGATGGTGGTGTCTGAGCGTTACCCTGACCTCAAGTCCAACCAGAACTTCCTGTCGTTGCAGTCGCAACTTGAGGGCACCGAAAATCGCATCAGCGTGGCCCGTCGGGACTTTATTCTCGCGGTCGAGCGCTACAACACCGAGATTCGCACCTTCCCTGGTCGCCTGTGGCATGCGGTGATGTACAGCGACTTGCCGGTGCGTGCGACCTTCGAAGCCACCACCCCGAATGCCGACAAAGCCCCCGAGGTGAAGTTCTAACAGCTTATGCCTGTAGCCGCTGCCGCAGGCTGCGATGGGCTGCGTAGCAGTCCTGAAGGTCCTTCGGCCCTTATCGCAGCCTTCGGCAGCGGCTACAAAAGTTAACTATGAGGTGCTGATGCGCGTATCAAAACTGGGCGTGGGCCTGCTGCTTTGGCTATTAATAGCCAGCGCACAGGCGCTGACTTTTCCGACACTGAGCGGGCGGGTGGTGGACGACGGTCAAATGCTCGACCCCGCCACGCGTCAACAACTGACACAGACCCTCGAAGCCCACGAAAAAGCCACCGGCGAGCAAGTGGTGGTGGTCACGGTGCCGAACCTGCAAGGCGAACCCATTGAAGACTTCGGTTACCAATTGGGGCGCGCCTGGGGCATTGGCAAAAAGGATGAAAACAACGGCGCGTTGCTGATCGTCGCCCGGGATGACCGTAAACTGCGCATCGAAGTCGGCTACGGTCTGGAAGACCGCCTCACCGATGCGCAAGCGTCGGTGATCATCAATCAGGTGATCACCCCGGCGTTTAAAGCCGGACAGTTCAGCCAAGGCATCAGCGACGGCGTTGCGGCTATGCTCCAGGTGCTGGGCGGCGCGCCGTTGGCTGAGCCTGCCTACGCCAGCGGGCAGGGCGGCGGCGATGACTTTTTGGCTGAACATCCCGGTGTGGTGCTGCTGTTGTTTTTAGCGTTCGTGGTGGTGGTCGCAGCCTGCCAGTTCTATGGCATTTGCAATTCCGGTGGAGGCGGCGGCTCGCGCTCCGGCGGTTTTGGCGGCGGTGGCTTTGGACGTGGCGGTGGCGGCGGTGGTTTTCGTGGAGGCGGCGGCAGTTTTGGTGGCGGCGGCGCTTCGGGCGGCTGGTAATTCATTTTTAAACGGGCATCGACACTTATGGCTTTACTCACGCAAGAGCAAAAACGGCAGGTTGAAGAGGCCGTGACCCGCGCTGAACAGCGCACCGACGCCGAAATCGTCACCGTGCTCGCACCGCGCGCCGACGATTACAGCTACATCCCCTTACTCTGGGCCAGCTTGATCGCCCTGGTGGTACCGGCGCTGGTGCACTTTATAAACAGCGACATGACGATCTACACATTGCTCATGCTGCAATGGGCCACTTTTGTCTTTCTCAGTTTGATCTTCCGCATCCCGGTGCTAACCACGTTTATGATCCCGGCGCGGGTTCGCCACTGGCGGGCCAGCAACCTGGCGCGGCGCCAGTTTCTCGAACAAAAACTGCACCACACCCAAGACCGCACCGGGGTGCTGATTTTTGTCAGTGAAGCCGAGCGTTACGTCGAGATCATCGTCGACGAAGGCATCTCCCAGCGTCTGGACAACAGCGATTGGGGCAGCATCGTCAGCGATTTTGTACGCCGCGTTACACTGGGGCACACCGCAGAAGGCTTTATCGCCTGCATCGACGCCAGTGCCGAATTGCTGGAAAAACACGTCCCCAAAACCGGCACACGTAATCAATTGCCGAATCGGTTAGTGGTGTTGTAGTACGCCAGTCAGAACATCGCCGACAATTAATATTAATGGCGGCGATGTTTAACTGGGTGCTAATTACCGTTTTGTTTGCAGACGTTGGTAACAATGACAGGCGACCAACGGCCATTTATTTCGCTCGAAACTGTAATTTATGACAGTAGTTCGCACCAGGGGCGGCTGCTAGATTGAACGCTCGCTGTCACTCTAAAAACATGCGGAGCGCAAGTAAAATGAAGAAGCCGAAAGCAAGTAAACACACAGCCGTTAACCTTATTACCAACGGTGATTTTTCTGCGGGTGCTGAGGGGTGGGCCTCGAATACCGGGGGGGAAGTACGGGTAGTGGATGGGGTGCTACTTCTTTCGGCAGCCAACCAACACAGTGCGGTGCAAACAGTGACAGGCCTGTCAGCGAGCGAAAATTACAAACTGACATTTTCGTATAGAGTCCGGCGTACAGGAGTCAACGACGGTTATGTTTTGGTAAATGGGAAACGCATCGATAGCCTGGAAACTGTTTCTGAAGGTGATACGTTCGTCAAAAGTGTCGATCATGAAGTCACGGGTGTTACCCAGGTGGATTTAGTCTTTACCACTTCAGAGCGTGCAGTGAAGATCGATAACGTTGTTCTTGAGGCTTTTAAGGGTGTCACCCATATAACTGTGTCCGCTGAAACGGTGGAACACGATGGAGAAATTCAATGCACGCTTCATGCATATAAATTATCGGGCGCCCCATTGGTTGATGCACAGGTAAGCTGGGGAGTAGAAAGCCTATCAATATCTACTAAGTCTCCAGTTGAACGCACAGACGCTCATGGCAAGGCAACATGTACTGCAGTCAATAAAGCGCGTCCTGGAGAACAAGGCGTGGGCCATGTTACAGCGCTGGTGCTTAGTGGTGCTGATGGCGGTAGTGTGAAGACAGCCTTCCTCACGTTTAAGCTTCCAAAAAAATAAGTTTAACTGTCCATATTTGCTGTGCCGTAACAACGTGGAGGCGCCAGTACGGCGCCTTCATTACGTTTACTGGACCGCCAGAAACAGTTTTTCCGCAAGCGCCAGGGTGATCTTGCTGCGGTAAACCTGAATCACATCGGTCGTTGACCCTGCCTGCGCATACAGCGCTTGGGCACTCATGAACCGATGCGCCTCTGTTTTCAAATGTGCGGCGGTAAAGGCTGAGGGCGGCGAATCGGGTGAGGCGTAATGAAAATGTGCGTACCACAACGCTTTGCCATCGCGACTGCGGACCTCATATTCCTGCACGTAATCCTTTCTTGGCCCGCTCATCGGGCGACGTTTGCCCAGCCGCACAATCTCCACCTGGTCTTGGGCCTTGAGGTAGTCGATATTCGCCGCAGTGGGGGGCAAGTCGGTAATCAGGCTGATGCGCAAACGTTTACCTTCGACGCGCAGCCGCACCGAGTTGAGCTCTAGCTGGGCAACCAACCCATTGGCTATGCCCCTTTGGCTGCGTGACAAAGGCTCGACATCCGGGCCTTCAGCGGACAACAGGGCTTGCATGTGCTTCGCGGTTTCGTCCAGTGACTGGCTTTTGAATTCGAGTATTTCTTCAATTTCCACCGGGATTTTCGAGGTCTTGGCAAACGCACGGGCCTGTTGAATGCTGGCCTCGACCCGACCCAGCAATTTGATGGCGTCAGCTTCCAGCCGGGAAAGGGACTTGGCGTGAGAAATCAGGGAGGGGGTGGCAGGCCTGAGGTTTTCGATTTGCTCCCATTCATCGCTCGCCCCACGCCGGTACGAACTGACTTTCATCTGGCTGAAGGCATCCACAACGTCGACAATTTCAGTCGGGTCATCAGGGCTGGGCTCACGGACCACACCCACCAAGACTTGTTTTTCTGTGGTTTTGAAGACTTTTTGCCGAAGGGCTCCGGCTTTCACCTTGGTAGGCTGCAGCGCCGCTTTCCAGCTGGGGCCGGGCTGCGGCTCATCAGATTCGGAGCTTGAGCTTTCAGAGTCCCATATCACTTTTGACAGTTGCATCTCGGCAAACGACTTCAGCGGTTTGATGGCGGCCACTAAAGAAGGCAGGTATTCATTGCGAAAATGTTCCGACTTGAGCGCTATCAGGTTTTCGCAGGTTGCCGTCAAACCTTGGTAGAGGCTGATGGCCGACTCGTAAAATTCGATGTGTTCGACGCCGACTTCCCCCTCCTGAAGGCGCAGCCTTAACTGCGACCAGCCCATATTGACGAAGGCATCGGTGTTCAGGTGGTTGAAGGCGTGCAGTTCTTCGGCATTGAGGTCGCTGGCAGCGCGGTTCAAGACCAGCTCCAGCAGTGTTTCCATATAGATGACCGCCCAGTGGCGATCGAAAAAATGTTTATCTTTTTTCAGGAACAGGTCTGCCAGCGGTGAGTCGCGCGGTATGGGCAACTTGCTGGTCTCCAGGATCCCTTCAGATTCCATTAATGCGATATCAAACGCTTTGCGTTCGAGCACCTCCGCTTTTTTGAGGTGCTCGATGAGTTCCTGGTAAGGCTGCTGATTGTCGGCGCCCAGTTGATTGATCGCCTCGCTCAGACGGATTTTGTACTGCGCACTAAATGCCGTGAGGGGCAGATCCTTACGCTGCTCTTCAAGGTGGTTTTGCATTTTGAATAGTTTGAGGGTCAGTTCGGCCCACAACGCCTGCATTTTTGCCTCAAAGGAGGGGACAGGCACTATGTCGTTCATCTTTTGCAGGATATTGATCAGCTCACGGGCGCTGTTTCGCCATTGGGTAAACTCTGTTTCATAACGCTCGAAGAAGGTTGCTTGGCGCCCGGTGGGCGTTGCCATCAGTTTTTCGGTGAGCGTCAGCACCCGATCACGGGTCTGCTTATCAGTCATCAGCCGTGCTTCTTCGGCGACCAATTGCATCAGTGCCTGTTTTTTTTCTTCGCGCAACACGGCAATGCGCTTTTTCGGCCCGCCGCCACGCAGTTTAAGGCGCAGGTCGAAGTCCCAATGGCCGGCATCATCGCTCATCAACCAAGGCCCGAAGCGAATCGGTTTTTGGGCATCCTGGATGACCACGCCGTCGTCCTGACGACTGACGCGATAGGTTTTTTTATCAATAACGGCGTAGGTGTTGCTCTGAAAGTTGATCAGGCCTTTTAGCGGCCCGATTTCAATGGGGGTGCCGCTGCTGACATCGAGATCGGTGATGAAGGTGTCCAGTGCTGCTCGCTGGCTGACGGACGGACGGGGTTGAGCGTTGAACCAAGCGAAATCCAGAGACGAATACACCCTCACGGCCTGGGCATCAGGATCAGGGCCGGTTTTTCGACTCACGGCCTGTTTCGGCGTGTTGGCTGGCGGGGCTTTCAGGACGGATGTGGTGGGCAGTTTCAGAGGCGCTGGCATGGGCAGGTCAGGGGCCGCTTGCAGGCGCGAGCGTGCATTGAGGGCGGCGTGAAAACTCAGCCCTTCGTGCAGTAGCGCCTGGCTCAGATTGAGCAGCAGGCTGATCACGCTTTGTTTGGCCGCCTCGGGGTCGCTTTCGATTCGGGCTTGCAGCGTTTCGTCGATGCTGACCAGGGTCTGGAAAACCCAGGCGGCTTTTTGCAACGGGCCGCTGACAAAAAACGTCAGGCCGTTGAACAGCATCCAGGCGTAGCGCTTGAACAGAATCCAGCGCCGCTCGGAGCTGGACACGGTCTGTTTGTCCGACAGCGTGATCAGGGCCTCGACGTGGCTGTCGAAGGCATAAGCCAGCGCGTCGCCCTGAATGATCAGATCTGCCAGTTGGGCGGGACTTCGTGGCAGCAAGGCTAAAAAGCCTTGATTGACCACGCTTTCGAGATGTGGGCGTTCAAAGCCGCCATCGGCGTAGTAACTGCGCACCGAGTCAGATAACCAGGCCAAGGTCAGATCCTGGAGTTCGCCGGGTTGCTGGATAGCCGTCATCAGCGCCTCGCGGCTGGCAAACTCAAGCAGTGAATCGGTGGCGAACGGGCGAAACAGCACTAAAGGCCCGGCGCTCAGATCTCTGGAGCCCAGTACAAACATATTGCTGACCAGGTTGGCAGAGGCGCCGTCGTACAAGGTGAAAGCCAGTTGTCGAATGCAGTCCAGGTTGTTGCGTGGCACGGCATTAGACCCCATCAGACGTGCCACGAGGTGCCAGCCAGCCTCCGTGAACCCGCCAGTGCCGCGAATTTTATGCTCCAGTGCCAGCAGCGGCAGTTGCGCCTTTAACTGAGACTTGAACAGTGTCAGGCGGCGGGTCACTTGCGCCGTATCGTCCACCAGGTTGGCTTTAAGCAGGCTGATGTACAGCGAGCCGATGTCGATTTCTTCCAGCAGATTTTTGATGTAGCTGGCGTTCAGCCAAGTGGGCAAAGGCCGGCCGCTACGTTCTTTGACTTCGATAAACGCCGCCGGTTTACCGCCCACGTAGGTCAGTGCGAACTCGGCCAGCGGCATGACGTCTTCTGTTAGCCAGGCCATTTGCAGGTCCTGGATGGCAATATCGTGGATGTCGATGCTGGCGACGTCTATAGGGTCGTCCGGGTGGTTTTGCTTGAGCCGTGCAGTGAGGGTTTGCACGGCGAAATCCAGCAGCGAGGGAATGTCATCGAGGAAGGTTTTGCCCTCTGCAATCTGTTGTTGCGCCACTTGATCAGCCAGCAGGTGGCTGTAGGCGCGAATGTCTGAGCGCGATGCGGTGGTCAACCATTGGGGGAGAGTGTTGAGCAGTTGCTGAAAATCTGTGGACTCTTGCGGGCTGAACAAATGAAACATGAGCGCCTCTTCATCCAGCGCTTGGGCCAGTCGGGCTGCGCTCCAGCGTTCTGCCCGGGCGGTCTCGCCCAATTGCGTGAGTGTGTGCAGGGTCTTGTCGAGCAGGGTGTGGGCCAACGCCTGAAAAAAATGGCCTTCAGGTTCATACAAGCTCCAGACCACCGGGCTGTCATCTGCCAGGCCCGGTATGCGCCGGGGCAGTGACAGGGCGAAGTCCTGCAGTGAGTCAAACAGTTCAACACCGTCGGCCAGTGACCAGGCCATGACGATCAGGCGCTCACCGATACTGCGGGTAATCAGTGCCAGCCCCGGAATTTGCAAGCATCGCGGGCCTTGGGCATCCGTGGTGTCAATGTTGACCAGGTAGGCGTGCAGCGGGGTTTCGGCGGTAAGCTTCACGCGCTCGGATTTTTCGGCAAAACCTGACAACGCTCCCAGCGCGGCAGACTGTTCCTGGGTCAATGCGGGCTGGCGATTGGCATCGTTCAGGGTGGCGCTCAGGCCTACTTGCAATGCCCGACTCAACCACAGCCACGGGCTGACACCGGCAGGTGAGGGCGTGCTCCAGAAATGGATCAGAGCCTGGGCGAAAACGTCGACCACCTGAGGCGCCCACTCATTGAGCAGCTTCTCAAGGGTTTCCATGCTCACGCTCAAGGGTGCGGGATTCTCGGGTTTCAGATCAACGGTCAGGCGGTGCCGGTCGGCTGACAGGTTGAGGGTGCGCTGAGCGATAAAGCCTTGAATCAGCATCGTCGATGGCGCGATCAATCTCCAGGTGGTGGGCGGTTCCGGCGCTGGGGCGGGTTGGGCGTCGGTCACTGGCAGTGCCGCAGCAATTTGAGCGTGTGGCAAATCGGCTTTGAGCCCGGGGTACGCTTCCAGCATGGCCTGAGTGAAGGCCTCGCCCACCGCACCTTCAAAGGTGGGGCGCGGTAAAAACTGGCCTTGGGGGAAGCTGCTCAGGGCGATAAAACGCGCCAAAAAATCCGGTGTCGATGAGAGTGTTTTCATGGGGTGCCATTGCGTCAGGGATCAGAGAAAAGGACTTCTGCGCGGGGCATAATCCGGTGAAGATCGAGGCCTTGATTTAACGCAATGGGCACGGCACAGGCGCGGTACATAGCTATGCATGGCCCGGATGGCGAAATAACCCCGTGCCCCCGACCGTCAACCCGCCTAAAATGGTGGCCTTTGCGAATTCCTCTTCTGCACCCCTCGAGGCACCTTTTTCAATGTCAGTGACTGCTACCACCGCCCCGTCCGTGCCGGATCATCGTGCGCAATTTTTGAACCTGCTGGAAACCGGCCTGGCGCAAAACTCGTTTATCAAGCTGGTGCTGGCCAAATATGTCGGCCCGGAGGCCGAGTTGCAGCGGGTCATCATCAAGCAGGTCACGGTCAAGGATCAGCCTTGCCTGTCGTTTGTGTACCGCTACAAAACCCGTGACATCACCAAGAACTTTGCCCTCGATGAGGCCGTTGCAACGATTGCCGGGTTGTTGCCGGAAGCGTTCAAAAATGCGCATTTGCTGACGCTGACCGACGAAGTGCAGTTGGAGTACAGCAAAAAAGGCAAAAGCTCATTGTTTAAAGGCAAAAGCCAACAAGCGCGAGAAGTGCCGTCGGCTGAGCATAACCGTGAGAAGAATCGCTTTCTGGACCTGACACGGCCTTTCTTGGCGGACTTGGGCGTCACCAACAAGCAGCAAGAACTGATCCCGGCGATGTCGCGCAAGTGGAAGCAGATCAACAAGTTTATCGAGGTGTTTTCCCACGCCTTGAGCAGCTCGCCGCTCAAGCTCGATCAGCCGGTCAAGGTGGTGGACTTCGGTTCGGGCAAGGGTTACTTGACGTTCGCCATCCACGACTACCTGCGCCACAGCCTGCACGCTGAAGGCCTGGTCACCGGCGTTGAATTGCGTGAAGACATGGTCACGCTGTGCAACAACGCCGCCCAGCGTCTGGAGCATGCGGGCCTGAGCTTCCAGCACGGCGATGTGCGCAGTTTTGCGCCGACCCCGATTGACGTGATGATTGCGCTGCATGCCTGTGACATTGCCACCGACTATGCCATTCACATGGGCATCCGTTCCGGGGCCGCGATCATCATGTGTTCGCCGTGCTGCCATAAGCAGATCCGCCTGCAAATCCAGAGCCCGGCACTGCTCAAGCCGATGCTGCAATACGGCTTGCACCTGGGCCAGCAGGCCGAAATGGTCACTGACAGCCTGCGTGCGTTGTTCCTCGAAGCCTGTGGCTATGAAACCAAGGTGTTTGAGTTCATCTCGCTGGAACACACCAACAAAAACAAAATGATCCTCGCGGTCAAACGTGCCGAGCCTCAAGACCCGGCGCAGTTGTTGGTGAAAATTCAGGAACTCAAGGCGTTCTACACCATTCAAGAGCACTGCCTTGAAACCTTGCTGCAGGCCGATGGCTTGTTGAAGTAAGCGTGCGCGTGGCGTCTGCTCGGGTACGTAGTAGTTGGCTATTACCCGCGCAGGCGCATAGGGTTTACCTTGGCTACTCTTATTGGCCCAAGGTCTTACCTGTAAGGAGCACGCACCATGGCGGCAAAGAAAATTCTGATTCTGGCTGGCGATTACGTCGAAGACTACGAAGTCATGGTGCCGTTTCAGGCGCTGTTGATGGTCGGGCACCAGGTGCACGCCGTATGCCCCGGTAAAACAGCCGGCCAGACTGTGCGCACCGCGATCCATGATTTCGAGGGCGACCAGACTTACAGCGAAAAGCCCGGCCACCTGTTTGCCCTGAATTTTGATTTCGACAAGGTCAAAGCCAGCGACTATGACGCGCTGGTGATACCGGGCGGCCGTGCGCCGGAATACCTGCGTTTGAACGAAAAGGTTCTGGAACTGGTGCGCGATTTCGACAAGTCGGGCAAACCGATTGCTGCGGTCTGCCATGGCGCGCAATTGCTCGCTGCCGCAGGCACGCTCAAAGACCGTGAGTGCAGCGCCTACCCGGCCTGCGCCCCAGAAGTGCGTCTGGCGGGCGGGACTTACATTGATATCGACGTGACCAAGGCCCATGTGCAGGGCAATCTGGCCACGGCACCGGCCTGGCCAGCGCATCCGACCTGGCTGGCGGCTTTTCTGGGGTTGTTGGGCACCCGGATCGCTTTGTAAGAAGAGGGCGTGACCATGTGTGAGCTTTATGTAAAAGCCGACCCGATCTTGTATGAATCGCGCTCGCGCTCATTGCGTATCTGTGGCGTGGTCACCACCTTGCGCCTGGAAAACCAGTTTTGGGACATCCTCACCGAAATCGCAGAAGCGGATGGCCTGACCACCAACCAATTGGTGGCCAAGCTGTATGAAGAAGTGATGGATTATCGCGGCGAAGTGGTCAATTTCGCCTCGTTCTTGCGGGTCAGTTGCACACGTTATTTGAGCCAGCGCCGGGTGCAAGCCCCGGAATTGACAGTGGTGCCGCGTAGCAGCGGGCATGCGTAGAGCACCGGTTTACGACTGCTGCGCAGCCGTGCTACGGGCGTTGGGGTGTGCACGCAATTGTAGGAGCGAGCTTGCTCGCGATCTTTTGATCTTGTGCGCAGCCGGACGTAGCCTCGCAGGCTCGTCAACGACTACAGGTTGGGGGACATCGACGGTCTGTAGGAGCGAGCTTGCCTCGCGATCTTTTAACGATCAAAAGATCGCGAGGTCTGGATGGCTCAGAAGAACCGCGTGATGCTGATTTTGGCGTTGCGGCCTTGGCTGTAGGCGTTGGCGCCGCTGAGCATCGGGCGATAGCTTTTGTTGAACATGTTGTCCAGGGTGAAGTTGACTTCGGTGCCTTTGAGGTACGGTTGCTGGGGTTTCCACTCAGCGAACAGGCCCTGCACGTTGTAGTCGTCGTTGGCGTATTGGTTGTAGTAGCTGTCCCCCAGAGCGGTCAGCGGGCCAGGGCCGTATTTGTCGCTTGGCAGGCGGTCGGTCTTGCGCACGAACTCACCTTTCCAGCCCACGCGAGCATCGAGGCTCGGGATTTTGGTGCCCAGCACCGCAATCCATTTGGGTGCCGGAATGTCCCGCGCCCACACATCAGGCCCCCACGGGTTGGTGTAAGCACCTTCGTGTTTGCCGGTCATCCAGGCGTATGACAGCGATCCAAAAACGTAGGTCGAGTCGTAAAAGCTCTCAACTTCAAAGCCCTTGATGGTCACGCTGCCGATGTTGCGGTAGTTGGACATGGGCAGCATGCCTGCACATTCCTTGGACATGCCGCCTGCGGTGGTTTGCTGGGCACAGCCGACGCCGGTGGCCTTGAAGATCTCGTTGTCGATTTTGTTGCGAAACAACGTGGTGCGGATCAGCGCATGGTCGCTGTCGCTAAAAATATGATCGAAGTTGGTGATGTTGCCTGCGCGCCAGCCGGTGATGCGCTCAGGGTCGAGGTCCAGGCTGGTGGTGGTGCGGTTGCCCGTGCCTTGAACTTCATACTGTTCATCAATCACTGGCGCACGCCAGGTTTTGCTGTAGTCGACAAACAAGGCGGTATTGGGGGTGACTTTCCAGAAGGCTGACAGCCGCGGGGACCAACCGGTGTAGGTCTGGTTGCTGTAGTCGTGGCCCAAATCGGCCTGGTTATACAGGGGCGCGTCGTTTTCCTGGCCACGGTTGCGCACATGGTCGTAACGCAGCGACGGGGTCAGGGTGAAGTCGCCCCAGGTAATGGCGTCCTGAACATAAAAACTGTTGGTGTCGACTTTGCCCTTGGGCATAAAGCCTGGCTGGTAGTGGCCGTAGTTGTATTTCTCGGACTCGTAAATCCCGCCGGGCATCCACATGTCGACGTCGCGCGTGTGCTTGCGCACTTGCACGCCAGTGGTCACCGCATGGTTCAGAGGGCCGGTGGGGATCAGGCTGACGTTTTCGATCTGGAGCATGTTGTCGGTGTAGGCGGTGTCCATCTTGCGACCGCCGCTGGCAGGCTGGAAGAAGGCGTTTTCGCCGCGCTTGTCGGTCTGCTCGGTTTTGGAGTGCGAGAGCTTCACTTCCAGATCAATCAGCGGATTGTTGACGGGCTGGTACTTGTATTGGCTCGTCCAGGTGTTATCGATGGTCGAGCGGTTGGACAAGAACCTGCGGGTGGCGCCGTCATAGCCGTATTTGTCGATGTTGGCCTGGCTGGGCGGGGCCGGGTAGCTGATCGCCGAGAAGGGCACCCACAGCGCATTGTTCACATGGGAGTAGGTCATTCCCAGGCTGTGTTCTTCGTTGAAGTGCAGGTTGACCTTGAGCAGTTGCGCGTCCAGGTCCTGGGCGGTATTGGGCAGGCGTTTAGGGTTGACCGGGTAGTTGTTGTTCGGGTCGGGCATGTGGCCCGCCAGCTTCATGTCGTCGCCGTCGCGCTTGGTGTAATACACCAGCGCATCGGCGCGGCCATCGTCGGTGCGCCCGTACACGGCGCCGCTGTACACCTGTTGGTGGTCGTTGCTGCTGTAGCCGTACTTGAGCATGCCGCCGGTGTTTTTGCCGTCTTCGAGCAGGTCCGGGGCATCTTTGGTGATCATGCGCACCGCACCGGCAAAGCCGCCATTGCCGGTGCGTACGTCGTGGGGGCCTTTTTCGACTTCGAGGCGCTTGATCAGCTCGGGCTCGACAAAAATCGTGCCTTGCATGTAGCGCTCAAAGCCGCTTTTGGTCGCACCATCGACGGTCAGTTGCACGTCTTCGGCTTCGCCCAAACCCCAGATATTGATGGTCTGGCCGCCAGGTTTGAGCGAGCCTCCGAGGTAGATGCCGGGTAACGTGGACAGCAGGCTCGGGATGTTATTGGCCTGGTAGCGGTTGATTTCGGTCTGGGTCATGGTCGACTTGCCGACGTTGCTGGAGTCGACCTCGTTACCGCTGCCCACCACGCTGAGCGCGCCGAGTTCGAGGCTGTTGCTGGTGGTGGTGCCTTGCTCTTTGGGCTGCACCACGTAGGTTTTGTCCACCAGGATCAGGTTGAAATCGGTGTCTTTGAGCAGGCGCTGGATGGCGTCTTGCGGGCTGTAGTCGCCGCTCAATGCCGGGGCTTTGATGTTGCGCAGCAGCGCTTCGTCGAACAGCAAGGCGATGTTCGCTTGTTGCGCGATGTCACTCAACGAACTGGCCAGCGATTGCGCAGGCAGTTGCAGCTGGATCGAGTCGGCTTGGGCATACAGGCTGAACGTCATGCACGCGGCGAGCAAGGTCGGGCGGGTGCACAAATACGAGAAGTGATGTGGTGCGCGAAACATGAAATCCCCCAGAGCGGCAACAAAGGCCAAAAAAGGCGTGCGTTAGCAACGCAGACCGGAGGAAGACGCGGCAGGCATGAAAAACCACATATGCGAATGCAAAATATTCGCATATGTTTTTAGCGCGGTTCGATACGGATTTTTCCGCTGTCCAGCAGCACGGTTTTCACCGGGATCAGGGCGGGCAGGGCTTTGACCAGCGCCAGTGGGTCGGCGGTATTGAGGTTGCCCGAGACTTTGTAGTGTTCGAGCGGCCCGCTCGCCAGTTCAATGACCCCAGGGCGATACAGATCCAGTTCATCCACCAGGCTGGCCAGCTCGCGATTGCGAAAGGACAAGTGGCCGCTGCGCCAATTACCCACTTCATTGGCATTCAACGTGTGCGTTTGCAGGGTGCCTTTGGCGTAGTCATAGGTGGCTTGTTGTTGGGCGCCGAGCAAGGTCGCGGTCTTGGCATCGGGCATAAACGCTACCTGGCCATGGGCGACGCTGACTTCCAGTTGGCGCTGGCTGCGACGGACATCAAAGCCCGTGCCCACCACTTTGATCTGCGCGTCACCGGCATGCACCACCAGCGGATGTTCTTTGTTAGGCGCAACGTCGATGTAGAGCTGGCCTTGCTCCAGGTAAATGTTGCGCACCTGAGCGGTGAAATCGATTCGCAGTTGGGTATTGGCGTTGACGTTCAGCGTGCTGCCGTCGGGCAGCAGCAGGGTTTTTGCCCCTTCGCGGTACGTGGCCACTTGTTGTTGATAAAGCGCCACCGGCGCACCGAGATTGAGGGCGAAGAGGGCGCATAAAATCGCGGCCGCCGTGGCCATGGCGAAGCCGTAACCGGTGCGTGAAGGTTTTTTGACGGGCAACGGCACGGGTTTGTTCAGGTGTTCAAGTTCACCCAGGTCGGCCCACAAGGCTTCGAATTCGGCGTAGGCACGGGCATGCGCCGGGACCGCGTGCCAGGTGCTGAATGCGGGGTCTGCCGGGGCGTTGTGCGCGTCACGGTTACGGGTAAACCACAGGGCGGCTTGCGCGTCGATGCTGTCGGTGTCGCTCGTGTGAAAAGGGCTCATTTTGGCTGTTCCTTGCCGCTATCCCGGTGTAAATGCTGCTTGCAGTGCAACAAGGCAAAGGCAATGTGTTTTTCCACCATGCTGACGGAGATCCCCATGCGTTCGGCTATCTGTGCCTGACTCAAGCCTTCAAAGCGGTGCAGCATAAGGGCTTCGCGGCGTCTGGGCGAGAGTTCGGCGAGTACGCTTTTGAGTTGCTCAAGGCGTTGCAGGCGCTGGGCAGCGGCCATGGGCTCATCCCTCTCGTCGCTTAAAGGCTCGGTTACCGGTTGCAGGTGCTCGCTGTGTGCCTCATGGCGTACCTGCTGCCGACGCCAGTGATCGCGCAGCAGATTGCGCGCCACCTGGAACAGAAACGCCCGCGGTTGCTCGACATTGGCCCGGTCCTGATAACCCAGCCATTGCGTGAACACATCTTGAGTCATGTCAGCGGCATCGCTGGCGTTGTCGGTACGCTTGCGCAGGAAGTGCAGAATTTGCGTATAGAACTCGCGAAAGGATTCGGCCGCCAGCGGGTCGGGTTTGAGGCGAGACATGTACATCCCTGTAGGAAATGACGCAGTAAGTCGCGAATGGTATCGAGAATTATTGCTATTTGTCTCGTTTTTTAAATACCGCACACTCTGTAGCCGCTGCCGCAGGCTGCGATAAGGGCCGAAGGACCTTCGTGGTGGGTGAAAAAACAGGGCCGCTGCGCAGCCCATCGCAGCCTGCGGCAGCGGCTACAGGGAACTCAGTGTTCCACCGGGACTGAATGTTTGCTGGAGCCCAGCGGGTGAGTTTTTGAATTGTAGAAGCGCAATGTCAGCTTTTTGTCGGCAAATAGCGCCGCGTAGTGGTTTTTCTGGAAGCGGATGAACGCTTCGCTGCGCGGGTAAATCGAGATGCACAGGGTTTTCAACGGCGCCTGGCGCAAGGCGTTGATCAGGTGCTGGTCTTGCTCGCTCAAGCTGTGGCCAAAGAGGCAGAGCACGTCTTTATGGGCCATCAGTTGTTCGTGGCAAAAGCTCAGGTAGTCGCAGTAGCGAATGGATTTGCGCTTGTCATCACTGCTGCCTTCGCTGACAAACAGCGGCACATCATCCAGGGCGCTGATCGAATGGTTGACCGCAAAGCTGCTGAGCATGGTGGCTGGGTCTGTGTTGAGTTTGCGTGCCTTGCCTTCCTGGTTCTTTACCAGGTGCATGGCACCGTGCAGGTAAAGCACCCGCGTGGCTTTGCCTTTGCCCAGGGCGTTGCCCAACTCAAAGGTGGCGCTTGGGTTGTCAAACAGGTCATTGAACTGCTTGGGCGCCTGCATCACCGCCCACGGGGTGAGCAGGTCGTAGTTGGAGCAGTACACGGTGGCGTAGCGGGCCAGTTCCTGCTGCCAGCAGCGCAAGGTCTGGGCCTGCATCAAGCGCCACGGGATGTGTATGTCCTGGGTGCAGTTGATCAGGGCTTCCTTGATTGCGTAATAGCGTTTGCGCGGCGAGGCCGAGTTGATCGCCAGCGCTTTGTTGACCTTGCTCGCGGTTTTCAGGGCGCTGAGCACGTGCTCGAAGTTGCGCGTGCCCAAGGCCTCGAATACGCCGAGTTCGGTCTGGCTCAGGGGCTTTTCGCTGACGCTTTTGGCTTTTTCAAACAGTGAGTCGTAATAAAAGTCATGCCACACGGCCATGCTCGCGCCGTTACCCAGCAGCAGCCCGCTGCAAGGCTGGCTGGCGCTGAGCGTGTTCCAGTCTTCTAGTTCGGCATCAAATTCCTGGAAGGGGGTCATGTCTATTTGTGTCTCGATACTGGGGCGGTGCGGGACTTTATCACGCCCAACCGTTGAGCCAAGTCAACATCTGCGCCATTTGATTGGAGGAAGCTATCCGCACCGACACAACAAGCGTTGCGGGCAGTGCCCGCGCTGAGGACTCTCGATGACCAGCACCTTTTTCATCCCTGCGGTAAATATCATGGGCAACGGCTGTCTGGATGAAGCCATGGCCGCGATTCGCAATTATGGCTTTCGCAAGGCGTTGATCGTTACGGACGCAGGGTTGGCGAAGGCCGGGGTGGCGACGTTGATTGCTGAAAAGCTGGCGTTGCAGGACGTGCAATCGGTGATTTTTGACGGGGCCAAGCCCAACCCGAGCATTGCTAACGTTGAAGCCGGTTTGAAAGTCCTCAAGGAGCACGCGTGTGATTTCGTGGTGTCACTGGGCGGCGGCTCGCCCCATGACTGCGCCAAGGGCATTGCCCTGTGCGCCACGAACGGTGGGCATATCCGTGACTATGAAGGTGTCGATCGGTCGGCCAAGCCGCAATTGCCGCTGGTGTCGATCAACACCACGGCCGGCACGGCCAGTGAGATGACGCGCTTTTGCATCATTACCGATGAAGAGCGCCACGTAAAAATGGCCATCGTCGACCGTAACGTGACCCCGCTGTTGTCGGTCAATGACCCTGAATTGATGGTGGCGATGCCTAAAGGCCTGACCGCCGCTACCGGCATGGACGCCTTGACCCACGCCATTGAAGCCTATGTGTCGACGGCGGCCACGCCGATTACCGATGCCTGTGCGATCAAGGCCATGGAGCTGATCAGCCACAATCTGCGTCAGGCGGTGCGTGACGGTAAAGATCTGGTGGCGCGCGAAAACATGGCGTATGCGCAGTTTCTGGCGGGCATGGCGTTCAACAACGCGTCGCTGGGTTTTGTGCATGCCATGGCGCACCAGTTGGGCGGTTACTACGACCTGCCGCACGGTGTGTGCAACGCGGTGTTGCTGCCTCACGTGCAAACCTTTAACGCCAATGTTTGTGCGCAGCGCCTGACGGATGTGGCCCACGCGCTGGGTGCCGACGTGCGCGGCCTGAGCCCGGAAGAGGGCGCGCAGGCGGCCATTGCGGCAATTCGTACCTTGGCCAAGGACGTAGAAATCCCGGCAGGCCTTCGTGACCTGGGCGCCAAACTGGATGACATCCCGATCCTGGCCACCAATGCGCTGAAAGATGCGTGCGGCTTTACTAACCCGCGCAAGGCTGATCAGGCGCAGATTGAAGAGATCTTCCGTAACGCGTTTTAAGCGCAGGGCGGGTTTGGACTGTTGAAAACCTGTGGGAGCGGGCTTGCTCGCGAAGGCGTCGCCGCAGTTCATCAGGCAAACCGTATCGCTTGAATCGCGAGCAAGCCCGCTCCCACAAGGAGGCGCGCATAAAAAAACGGCCGGGTTATTCACCCGGCCGTTTTTGTGTCTGGCGTGGACGTGCTTATTGCACTTCTACGGCCAGGCTGTCGTGGATCTTTTGTTGCCAGATCGCCGGGCCGGTGATGTGCACCGACTCGCCTTTGCTGTCGACTGCCACGGTCACTGGCATGTCTTTAACGTCGAACTCGTAGATCGCTTCCATGCCCAGTTCGGCAAACGCCACCACGCGCGATTTTTTGATCGCCTGGGCAACCAGGTAGGCTGCACCGCCCACGGCCATCAGGTACACGGCTTTGTGTTCCTTGATCGCTTCGATGGCAGTCGGGCCGCGCTCGGATTTACCGATCATACCCAGCAGGCCGGTTTGATCGAGGATCTGGCGGGTGAATTTGTCCATCCGCGTAGCGGTGGTCGGGCCTGCCGGGCCAACCACTTCGTCGCCTACCGGATCAACCGGGCCAACGTAGTAGATGAAGCGGCCTTTGAGGTCGACCGGCAAGGTTTCACCCTTATTGAGCATTTCGACCATGCGCTTGTGCGCCGCGTCGCGACCGGTGAGCATTTTGCCGTTGAGCAACACGGTCTCACCCGGCTTCCAGCTTTGTACGTCTTCCGGGGTCAGGGTGTCGAGGTTGACACGGCGCGCCGACGGGCCAGCTTCCCAGACGATTTCCGGGTAGGCGTCGAGCGGTGGCGCTTCGAGTTCGGCAGGGCCGGAACCGTCGAGCACGAAGTGTGCGTGGCGGGTGGCCGCGCAGTTCGGGATCATGCACACCGGCAGGGAAGCGGCGTGGGTCGGGTAGTCCATGATTTTAACGTCGAGCACGGTGGTCAGACCGCCCAGGCCCTGGGCGCCGATGCCCAGTTGGTTGACCTTCTCGAACAGCTCGATACGCATCTCTTCGATACGGTTGCTCGGGCCGCGCTTGATCAGGTCGTGAATGTCGATGGACTCCATCAACACTTCCTTGGCCATCACTGCCGCCTTTTCAGCCGTACCGCCGATGCCGATGCCGAGCATGCCCGGTGGGCACCAGCCCGCGCCCATGGTCGGAACGGTCTTGAGCACCCAGTCAACGATCGAGTCGGACGGGTTAAGCATGGCCATTTTCGACTTGTTCTCGGAACCGCCGCCCTTGGCCGCCACGTCCACTTCCACGGTGTTGCCCGGGACGATGGAGTAGTGGATGACTGCCGGGGTGTTGTCCTTGGTGTTGCGGCGAGCACCGGCCGGGTCGGCCAGGATGGAGGCACGCAGGACGTTTTCTGGCAGGTTGTAAGCGCGACGCACGCCTTCGTTGATCATGTCGTCCAGGCTCATGGTGGCGCCGGTCCAGCGCACATCCATGCCCACACGCACGAACACGGTGACGATGCCGGTGTCCTGGCAAATCGGGCGGTGGCCGGTGGCACACATGCGCGAGTTGATCAGGATTTGCGCCATCGAGTCACGGGCCGCTGGCGATTCTTCGCGCAGGTAGGCTTCGTGCATGGACTGAATGAAGTCAACGGGGTGGTAGTAAGAAATGAATTGCAGGGCGTCAGCAACGCTCTGGATCAGATCGTCTTGCTTGATCACGGTCATGGGTCGCGCTCCTCTATAAGACGGGAACATTCAATCAATAAGGTGTTTGCGACCTGGGTGTTTCGGTCTGTCGTAAACAACTTGAGAGATGTACCGGGCACGCATGACCGGTACAAAAAAGGCGCGGCAGTATAACCCGCCCCTGTCTTTGTTACACCTGAGCAGGCAAAACTTGTAGCCGCTGCCGAAGGCTGCGATAAGGGCCGCAGGACCTTCGCTTTTCGGGGGCTGGGCGCACTGAGGTGGGTCAAGCGACTCGCCCGGCCCTAGCGTCTATAAGACTAATTACCCACAGGAGGCCAGAAGTGCCCGAGTTACACGTCGCTGATACACGCTGGTCAGTTGCTGATGGCTGCAATTTGCTGGATGCCTTGAGTCAGGCGGGCGTGTCTGTACCTTACAGCTGCCGGGCGGGCAGTTGCCATGCCTGTCTGGTGCGTTGTGTGCAGGGGGAGCCGCTTGACCTCAAGCCTGAGGCGCTGAGCCGTGCGCAGCGTGAGCAAGGCTGGCGCCTGGCGTGTCAGTGCCAGGTGAGCGCTGACCTGCATATAGAAGCCTTTGACCCGCAACGCGACGGCCTGCCCGCTGAGGTGGCGGCAGTCGACTGGCTCAGCGCCACGGTGTTACGCCTGCGCTTGGTGGCGCAGCGCCCTGTGCGCTATCGGGCGGGGCAGCATGTGGTGCTGTGGACGTCCGGCGGCATCGCCCGGCCTTATTCGTTGGCCAGCCTGCCTGATGAAGACCGCTTTCTGGAGTTTCATGTCGATTGCGCTCACCCCGGCGAATTTGCCGACGCGGCCCGCCAGTTCAAGGTGGGTGACTCTGTGCGTTTGGGCGAGTTGCGGGGCGGGGCGTTGCGTTACGACCCGGACTGGCAAGAGCAACCGCTGTGGCTAATGGCGGCGGGGACTGGGCTGGCGCCTCTGTTTGGCGTGCTGCGCGAGGCGCTACGCCAGGATCATCAAGGGTCGATCCGGCTGGTGCACGTGGCTCGCGATGACAGCGAGTTTTATCTCAGGGCGCAGTTGCAAGCATTGGCGGCGGAACATGCCAACCTGACGCTTGAGTGGGTGCTGCGCAGCGAGTTGGCAGACTATCTGCTGCAGTTGTGTGGGGTAGCGCGGCAGACCCACGCGTTGGTCTGCGGCCATCCGGACACGGTTGAAGCGTTCGCCAAACGGCTGTTTTTGGCCGGGCTTTCGCGCAATCAACTGTTGGCCGATGCCTTTTTGACCCGTAGCTGATGTAGGCGCTGTCGAAGCACGAAGGCTGCGATGGGTTGCGAAGCGACCCCAGGCGGCGGTCCTGCGGCCCGCATCGCAGCCTTCGTGCCTCGTCAGCGCCTACAAAAAAATTAAAAAAGCCCCGCCGGATTGCTCGGGCGGGGCTTTGGGTGTGGGGCCGGTTAGGGCTTACACCATTTTGTCGCCGACATGCAGGATCTTCATGCCGTTGGTGCCACCGATGGTGTGGTAGCTGTCGCCCTTGGTCAGGATGACCCAGTCACCTTTCTCTACGACGCCGCGCTTGAGCAGTTCGTCGATAGCGGCCTGGCTGACTTGTTCTGGCGGCAGTGAAGCCGGGTCGAACGGTACGGTGTAGACGCCACGGAACATGGCCGCACGGGCCTGGGTTTCGCGGTGCGGGGAGAACGCGTAGATCGGCACCGAAGAACGGATGCGCGACATGATCAACGGCGTGTAACCGCTTTCAGTCAGGGCGATGATCGCTTTAACACCAGGGAAGTGGTTGGCGGTGTACATGGCCGCCAGCGCGATGCTCTGGTCGCAGCTTTCGAAGGTCTTGCCGATGCGGTGGCTGGAGGTTTTGCTGGTCGGGTGCTTTTCAGCACCGGCGCAAATACGCGCCATGGCCTGCACGGCTTCCAGTGGGTAAGCACCGGCAGCACTTTCGGCCGACAACATCACGGCGTCGGTGTAGTCGAGAACGGCGTTGGCAACGTCGGACACTTCGGCACGCGTTGGCATCGGGTTCTGGATCATCGACTCCATCATCTGGGTCGCAACGATCACCGCCTTGTTGTGGCGACGTGCGTGCAGAATGATTTTTTTCTGGATGCCCACCAGCTCGGCGTCGCCGATTTCAACGCCCAGGTCGCCACGGGCAACCATGACTGCGTCACTGGCTTTGATCAGTGCGTCGAGGGTTTCGTCGTCGGCTACTGCTTCAGCGCGTTCGATTTTAGCCACCAGCCAGGCGGTACCGCCGGCTTCGTCACGCAGTTGACGGGCGTATTCCATGTCAGCGGCGTCACGCGGGAACGACACGGCGAGGTAGTCGACTTCCATTTCGGCAGCCAGCTTGATGTCAGCCTTGTCTTTTTCAGTCAGCGCAGGGGCGGTCAGGCCACCACCACGGCGGTTGATGCCTTTGTGGTCCGACAGCGGGCCGCCGATCAATACCACGCAGTGCAGGGCGTCTGCAGTGGCGGTTTCAACGCGCATGACCACGCGACCGTCATCGAGCAGCAGTTCGTCACCGACGCCGCAGTCCTTGACCAGATCCGGGTAATCGATGCCGACAACGTCTTGGGTACCTTCGGTCAGCGGGTGGCTGGTGGAGAAGGTGAAACGATCACCGATTTTCAGTTCGATGCGTTTGTTGGCGAATTTGGCGATACGGATTTTCGGGCCTTGCAGGTCACCCAGCAACGCGACGAAACGGCCGTGCTTGGCGGCGATGTCACGCACCAGCTTGGCGCGAGCCTTGTGCTCATCGGGAGTGCCGTGGGAAAAGTTCAGACGGGCGACGTCCAGGCCAGCGAGGATCAGCTGTTCAAGCATCTCCGGGGAATTGCTGGCAGGGCCAAGTGTGGCAACGATTTTAGTTCGACGAACGGACATGCAAAGACTCCTGAGTTCAAGCGCTGCCAAAGGCTACTATGGTCTTTGGCTGTAGTCATTGTTCCTCTGCACTACTTTCGACTTAAGTTGTGGTGCACAGGCTATGAAGAATTTGGCGCAGGGGTCGATACACTGTTGAGAACAGGAGATGCCCATGCGCTTTTTACTTATTTTAGTGGCAGTCAGCTGTGTTGCTGGCTGTACTCGCTGGTCAATGAACCATCATTTGAACAATGCCTACCGGGCGTATGACCGCGGTAATTGTGAAGCGGTGATGCTTGAGCTGTCAGAGGTAGACCGTGACAGCCGCAGCCGTCCTTATATCTGGCCGCAAACGGCAATGTTGCGCGGGCTGTGTCTTGAGCGTACAAAGTTTTACCTGGATGCCGCCCAGACCTATCAATACATCATCAACGAGTTCCCGAAGAGCGAGTACGCCTATCGGGCCAAGGCTCGGATCGAAACGCTGCGTATTCTCAAGTTCATTCCTGGCCCCAGTCAGGCTCAAGCCCTGCCGGCGAAGATCTGAGGCGTGTTGAGTGTTGAGTGCGTGCCACAGGGCCATAACCCCTGCGTGCCGGGATCTTGGCGGCAATTGATGGCGCATGGCTATCACTCGATTATTTATTGACTATGCTTTACCTGAATCGGTACGCAGCACCGTAAGACTCAGTGCCTGGTCGGCAGCCCTTTGGTGTGCGGCCTTCCGGGCAGTTACCCCGGGCCTTTACAAGTGAATCCAATATGGTTACTGAGCGTCGCATCCAGCGTCACGAATTGACATCTTTCTTGAAGGTCTTCAATCGCTTCACGGACAAGCCCATGGGGTATTTGGGCAATGCCTCCGAGGGCGGTCTGGTGTTGATCAGCCACTTGCCTCTGCTGGTCGAGGCCGACTTTCAGCTGCGCTTCAAGCTGCCCGGCAGTGATGGCCAGGTGCACTTGATCGACCTTGTTGCCCGATGCCTGTGGTGCCGGGAAGATGTCACGCCCAACGTCTATGACTCCGGTTTTATCCTCTATCAGCCGCCTGAGGAGTACCTCGCGCTGATCGACGACTTGCACCACTATTTCAGCTTTCACCCCAGACAAGCCTCTGCCTGACGGGCTGGCGCAGGCAAGACCAGCGGCTTGACCTGATGGCTTCGGGCTGGTCTTGCCTGGCGTTGAACGCCTAGACTGAGCGGGAATACTGCTCAGGAACACCCCGTGACTTCCATTTTTTGGTACGACTACGAAACCACCGGCATCAATCCGCGCAATGATCGTGCGGTGCAGGTTGCCGGGATCCGCACCGACTTTGCGCTCAATGAGATAGACCAGCCGCTCAATCTGTATTGCCAGCCCAGCGACGATATCCTGCCGCACCCCATGGCTTGCCTGGTCACCGGCATTACGCCGGGCGTTCTGGAAGACAAAGGCCTGGGCGAAGCCGAGTTCATGACCCGCACCCATGCGCAATTGGCGCAGCCAGGCACTTGCGGGGCGGGCTATAACACCTTGCGTTTTGATGACGAAGTCACGCGATACAGTCTGTACCGCAACTTCTTCGATCCTTACGCGCGTGAATGGCAAGGCGGCAACAGTCGTTGGGACTTGATTGATGTTGTGCGTGCGGCGTATGCGCTACGCCCTGAAGGCATTGTGTGGCCCGAAGAAGACGGGCGGGTGACGCTCAAGCTTGAGCGTTTGACGGCCGCCAACGGCATTGATCACGGCCAGGCACACGATGCGCTGTCCGATGTGCGTGCAACCATCGCATTGGCGCGTCTGATCCGTGAAAAACAACCGAAACTGTATGACTGGTTATTTCAATTACGAACTAAACAGCGGGTGCTGGATCAAGTTCGGTTGTTGCAACCCATGGTGCATATCTCGGGGCGCTTTTCGGCGGCGCGGCATTATATCGGTGTGGTTTTACCCTTGGCCTGGCATCCCAAAAACCGTAATGCATTGATTGTCTATGACCTGCATTTTGATCCGCAGCCTTTAATGGACATGGAGGCTGAATCGCTTCGTGCGCTGCTTTATACGCGGCGCGAAGATTTAGCCGAAGGTCAATTACCCATTGGACTTAAGCTGATTCACGTTAATCGTTGTCCGGTCGTCGCCCCGTTAACTGTTGTGCGTGCACAGGATCAGCAGCGTTTACAGTTGGACATGGCGGATTATCAAGCACGTGCCCGTGTGCTGATAGAGGCCCAGGAAGTTTGGCAGCAAAAGTTAAATGTTATTTATGCCCGCGAAGACTTCACTCCCAGTGAGGACCCGGAGCAGCAACTGTATGACGGTTTTCTCGGTGATCGCGATCGCCGGTTGTGTGAGCAAGTACGCTTAAGTGACCCGGAGCAGTTGGGTAAAGATGCGTGGCCTTTTGATGACGAACGGTTGCCCGAATTATTATTCCGTTACCGTGCGCGAAACTTTCCAGCGACCTTAAGTGAGCAAGAACACGAGCGTTGGCAGCAGTTTTGCCAACAGCGTTTGACCGACCCGGCCTTTGGTGCGCCGTTGACCCTGAGCCAGTTCAGCGAGGCCGTAGAGGGCCTGGCGCGCAGCGCAACGCCTGCGCAACTGAAGCTGCTGGAGCAATGGCAGCGTTACGCCCAGGACGTGAGCCGGCGAGTAGGACTGGTAACTCCGGCCACTGAAACAGACTAAATGCCGGGCAATAAAAAACGCCAGCAAGCTGGCGTTTTTTATGGGTGTTGCTGAACACGCGAGGTGTTCGCAATCACTTAGCCGAGCAAAGTTGCCCAGCCTTCAACCACGTCGCTGCCCCACTTGGCTTTCCACTCTTTCAGAGTTTTGTGGTTGCCACCTTTGGTTTCAATCACTTCGCCGTTGTGCGGGTTTTTGTATTGTTTAACCTTACGGGCACGTTTGGTGCCGGTGGTTTTAACAACACCACGTGGTGCTTTGCTTGCTTTGGCTTCTGGGTCCAGCAGCGCGATGATGTCACGCAGCGACTTTTGGTATTCGCCCATCAGCGTACGCAATTTGCCTTCAAATTCCAGCTCGGTTTGAAGTTTGTCGTCTTCCGACAGGTTCTTCAGGCGAGCTTGCAGTTCTTTGATGGCTTCTTCTGTAGCGCGGTATTCGTTGATCAAGGACATGAGGCTTACCTTATGCTGAAGTGGTGACAGGGAGACAGTGGCGCAATAATAGTCAGACAGTTTCAGCAAGTAAATATCCAATGTCAGATTAATTTAAATTTTTATTCATTAACTTTTGTCTGTCTGCATTATGTAGCCGGATAAATAGGTCGATACCCAGGCTTAATCAAAGTCATTAATAAATAGTATCAACGGATCGATAAATTCAATGCAGGCCACGGCGCTGTTGGCGCCGACGCTTTTGCACCGCGACCCCGTGGCACAGGCAATAAGGCTCAACGAATACTGTAGTTTTGCTGCGCACTCGCTAGAATGGCGACCTTAGTAAAGTTTTGGAGTTTTCCCCTCATGCGCACTTTTCGGTTGGTGATCGCCTGCCCCGACGGCGTCGGCATTGTCGCCAAGGTCAGTAATTTCCTGGCCTCCCACAATGGCTGGATCACTGAAGCGAGCCACCACTCGGACGACCAAAGCGGTTGGTTCTTTATGCGTCACGAAATTCGTGCCGACTCTTTGCCGTTTGGCATTGAGGCGTTTCGCGAGGCATTTGCCCCGATCGCTGAAGAGTTTTCGATGCAGTGGCGTATTACCGATACAGCGCAGAAAAAACGCGTGGTATTGATGGCCAGCCGTGAATCTCACTGCTTGGCAGACTTGCTGCACCGCTGGCATAGCGATGAGCTGGACTGCGATATTTCGTGCGTTATCTCTAACCACAATGACTTGCGCAGCATGGTGGAGTGGCACGGCATTCCGTTTTACCACGTGCCGGTTGACCCGAAAGACAAGCAGCCGGCGTTTGCCGAAGTCTCGCGTCTGGTCAAACACCACGAGGCTGAAGTCGTGGTATTGGCGCGTTACATGCAAATTCTGCCGCCCGACCTGTGCAGCGAATACGCCGGTCAAGTCATCAACATCCACCACAGCTTCTTGCCGTCTTTCGTGGGCGCCAAGCCTTATCACCAAGCGTCCATGCGCGGTGTGAAGCTGATCGGCGCGACGTGCCATTACGTCACCGAAGAGCTGGACGCAGGTCCGATCATCGAGCAAGACGTGGTTCGCGTCAGCCACAGTGACAGCATTGAAGACATGGTGCGTTTCGGCCGTGACGTCGAGAAGATGGTGCTGGCCCGTGGCCTGCGTTATCACCTCGAAGACCGAGTTCTGGTGCACGGCAACAAAACCGTCGTGTTCTGATGCGAGAAGGTTTTGTGGGAGCGGGCTTGCTCGCGATAGTGTCTGCCCGGTGCGTCTGACAAACCGAGTCGTTTGCATCGCGAGCAAGCCCGCTCCCACGGATTTTCTAC